>CAYGUB010000037.1:0-15480 GCA_964352845.1 uncultured Rhodobacterales bacterium
GAGATCGGCATCCCTGAGCCCTTCTTGAACCGGTAACTGCGCGCGACTTCAAAGACGCGGCTGGTCTTCGGGGTCTGGTTCTTGATCAGGCAAATCTTGGCCGTCGTCCCGCCCATGTCAAAGCTGAGCACCTTGTCGAGCCCGTATCGTGCCGCGATATGCGCCGCAAAGACCGCACCCCCGGCGGGGCCGGATTCAACGAGACGGACGGGAAACTCAGCCGCATTGCGGATTGAGATGATGCCCCCGCCCGAATGCATCAGGAAGACGCGGCAGCGCGCACCCTCAGCCTTCAGGCGATCCTCCAGACGGCCCAGATAGGAGGCCATGAGCGGCTTGATATAGGCGTTCGCAACGACCGTGTTGAACCGCTCATATTCGCGCATCTGCGGGCTGACCTCGGACGAGATGGAGACAGAGATATCGGGCAGGCGTTCAGCCAGCACGTCGCGGACCAGTTCTTCATGGGCGGGGTTGAGATAGGAGTGGATCAGGCCCACCGCCACGCTTTCATAGCCGCCTATGGCAATCTGCTCTGCCACCGCCTCAACCTCGGCCCGGTCCATCGCCACCAGCACCTTGCCATTGGCGTCGATGCGGCCTGCGACAGTGAAGCGTCGCTGGCGTGGCAGCAGGGGTTCGGGCAGGTTGAGGTTGAGATCATATTGCTCAAACCGGCTTTCCGTGCGCATCTCGATCACATCGCGGAACCCTTCGGTCGTGATCAGCGCGGTCTTGGCGCCGCGCCGCTCGATCAACGCGTTGGTGGCCAAAGTAGTACCGTGGATAATCTGGCCGATTTCGGATGGCGTGATACCGGCCTTGGCGCAGACCTGATGCAGCCCGCTGATGATCGCATCCTCCGGAGCGGCATAGGTCGTCAGCACCTTGGTGGATTGCATCGCCCCATCTTTTTCCAGCACGACATCGGTAAATGTCCCGCCAATGTCAACGCCGAGGCGGGGTGTCGTGGATGTCATGGCAGGCTCCGAGCATCTGGACGGTCTTGCGCCTCACTTGGGCAGATTGTAGCTGCGAAATCAAATTGATTAGTTCTTTCAGCTCAATCAGCTTTCATGATCATGGGCCAAGCGCTTCCTGCATGACGTCAGCGGCAAACCCGGCGGCTTTGCCCACAAAACGCGGCGTCTCGCAAGGGCGCTTAGCAGTATCGATAGCGGCACCAAATTCTGCGACGCTTTGTCGGTGACACAGGAAAGGGCTTGGCATTGTGGCAACAGGAACATAATGTGAACAAATGGCAATGAGATCCCTCAATGAAAAACTCGCGATCCTCAGCGATGCGGCGAAATATGATGCCTCCTGCGCCTCTTCGGGCTCTACCAAGCGGCATTCGCGCGGCGGCAAGAGCCTGGGGTCGAATGAGGGGTCGGGCATTTGTCATGCCTATGCGCCGGATGGGCGTTGCATCAGCCTGTTGAAGATCCTGATGACGAATTTCTGCATCTATGACTGCAGCTACTGTATAAATCGGGTCTCCTCCAACGTGCCGCGCGCGCGTTTCAGCGTGGAGGAGGTCGTGAAGCTGACCATCGAGTTTTACCGGCGCAATTATATCGAGGGGCTCTTTCTGTCCTCCGGCGTGATCCGATCGCCCGATGATACGATGTCGGATATGGTCCAGATCGCAAGACGCCTGCGGCACGAAGAGAATTTCCGGGGCTACATTCACCTCAAGACGATCCCCGATGCGGCGCCCGAGCTGATTGCACAGGCAGGGCTTCTGGCCGATCGGCTGTCAATCAATGTGGAGCTGCCCACCGATGCGGCCGTGAAGCATTACGCGCCCGAAAAAAAGCCCGAACAGATTCGCAAGGCAATGGCGGATGTGCGTCTGCGCAAGCAGGAGAGCAAACAGGTTTCCTACACTGGCAAGCGGCCCGCCCGGTTTGCGCCCGCAGGCCAATCCACCCAGATGATCATCGGGGCGGATGGATCAAATGATGCGACCGTGCTGGGGCAATCGACGCGGCTTTATTCCAGCTACAAGCTCAAGCGGGTGTATTATTCCGCCTTCTCGCCGATCCCCGACAGCTCGGCCAAACTGCCCTTGGTCAAGCCGCCCCTGATCCGGGAACACAGGCTGTATCAGGCCGACTGGTTGCTGCGGTTTTACGGGTTTGGGCTGGATGAGATCACCTCCGCCACGCAGGACGGAAATCTTGATCTGGAGATTGATCCGAAACTTGCCTGGGCGCTCGCGCATCGTGCGCTGTTCCCGCTGGATATCAACCGCGCCAGTCGGGAAATGCTGCTGCGGGTGCCGGGTTTCGGGACCAAGACGGTGCAGCGCATTCTGGCCACGCGCCGCCACCGCGATCTGCGTTACGAGGATCTGTTGCGGATGGGTGCGTCGATGAAAAAGGCGCGGGCCTTCATCACGGCGGGTGGCTGGTCACCCGGCAAGCTGACCGATAGCGAGGGCCTGCGCGCGCGGTTCGCGCCACCACCGGAGCAATTGTCCCTGCTGTGATGCGGCAGGTTGAGATCCCCTCGATTGGTGCGGATACTGCCTGGCGGGAGGCGGCGCGCGCAGCACTTGGCGCAGGCATCCCGCCTGAGGCGATTATCTGGGGCGGTGCGCGCTTGCAGAACGATTTGTTCGCGGGTGAGGCCGTGCGGCCATCTCGGGGCGTCGTGACGGTGCCTGCAAGTTTTGTGGCGCTGGCCAATAAGGTCGTCTGGCACAGCGATCCGGAGCGGTTTGCCCGGCTTTATACGTTTTTGTGGCGTCTGAAAGATGCGCCGCAATTGATGAGTGATCGCGGTGACGCGGATCTCGCCCGACTGCGGCAGATGGAAAAGAACGTGCGGCGCTGCCAGCACAAGATGAAGGCCTTCCTGCGTTTTCGCGAAATAGGCGAGCCCGAGGCAAATCGCCGGTCATTCGCGGCCTGGTTTGAGCCGACCCATCACACGGTCGAACCGACGGCAGAGTTTTTCGCAAGCCGTTTTGGCGACATGGATTGGCGGATCTTCACGCCTGATATTTGCGCAACCTTTGAAGGCGGCAAGCTGTCCTTTTCGGAGGGGCAGGCCAAGCCGGAGCTGCCTGAGGATGCGAGCGAGGAGCTGTGGATCACCTATTTCCGCAACATCTTCAATCCGGCGCGCCTGAAGGTGCGCGCGATGCAGTCGGAAATGCCGAAGAAATACTGGAAGAATATGCCAGAGGCTGCCTCTATCCCCCAGATGATCGCGCAGGCACCTGCGCAGGCCCGCGCGATGGCGGAAGCAGCACCGACATTGCCGCCGCAGCGCATGGCGCAGGTTCAGGCGCAATTGGCGAAGGTGGAGCCGCATTGGGCCGGACCGGCAGGCGCCTTGCCCGCAGCGATTGCCGCCTGCACGCGCTGTCCCTTGCATTGTAACGCGACCCAGGCCGTGCCCGGTGAGGGGCCCGGTGATGCGCGATTGATGATCGTGGGCGAGCAGCCGGGGGATCAGGAGGATTTGACCGGAAAGCCTTTTGTCGGGCCCGCCGGTCAGTTGTTTGATCAGTTGGCCGGACGGGCCGGGATGGACCGGGCGCAAGCTTATGTGACCAATGCGGTGAAGCATTTCAAATTTCGCGCGTCTGGGCGGCGACGGATACATCAACGGCCTTCCGCCTCTGAGATTGATCACTGCCGTTGGTGGCTTGAGGCCGAATTGGCACAAGTCAGACCGAAGCTGGTGATCGCCATGGGGGCCACGGCTGCGCGCGCGCTCACCGGCGATGGGGATCGGATTTCGCTGCGGCGCGGCTCGGTTGAGACGGCGATTTCGGGGCAGCCCGTGCTGATCACCTATCACCCGTCCTTCCTGCTACGCCAGCCCGACCCTGTGGCAGAAGCGCAGTTTGTAGGCGATCTGAAGACGGCGGCAGGCTGGATTTAGCGCGGGAATATGCTGGTCTGAATTTATCTGACTAATTTTATCAACTTTACTTGCGGTCTCCGGAAAATCAGGTAATTAAGTGACAGAGTATGACTTAAATCAGGGATGACCCCCATGTCAGCAATAGCCAAGATATCACTCGGAGCGCTGGTTACACTGGCCTCCACGCTCGGCGCCTATGCGCAAGGTGAGTTGAACCTTTATTCCTCGCGCCATTATGATACCGATGAACGGCTCTATTCGGATTTTACCGATCAGACCGGCATCACTATCAACAGGATTGAGGGCGAGGCCGATGAGCTGGTCGCCCGGATGAGGGCTGAAGGGGCGAATTCGCCCGCTGATATTTTGCTGACGGTTGATACTTCGCGGCTTGAGCGGGCCAAGGATGCGGGCGTTTTGCAATCGATTGAAAGCGCTGTTCTGGAAGAACGGATCCCGGCCAATCTGCGCGATAATGACAATCAATGGTTCGGCTTTTCACAACGCGCGCGGATCATTTTCTATGACAAGGCCGATGTGAGCGATCCGCCGCAGGACTACCTGTCGCTGGCCGACCCGCAATATAAAGGAATGGTCTGTCACCGCTCATCCTCCAATGTCTACAGCCAGACCTTGCTGGCCGCGATGATCGAAAACCACGGCGCGGAGACCGCAAAAACCTGGGCGCAAGGCGTGGTTGATAACTTCGCGCGCCCGCCTGAAGGCGGGGATACGGATCAGTTACGCGGGCTGGTTTCAGGCGAATGTGAGATTTCGATTTCCAACAGCTATTACTTTGCGCGCGCCTTGCGCACCGAGGTTGAAGGTGTGTCTGAGCATGTCGACAAGATTGGCTGGCTGTTCCCCGCGCAACAGACAGAAGGGGCGCATATGAACCTCTCCGGCGGCGGGGTGGCTGCCAATGCGCCCAATCTTGAGAATGCGGTCCGGTTTATGGAATACCTCGCCTCTGATCAGGCACAGCGATATTTCTCTGCGGGCAATGATGAGTTTCCGGCAGTCCCCGGTGTGGCGCTGAGCGAGAGTGTCGCAAAACTCGGAGAATTCAAGCCTGATACGGTTTCACTCTCGGCTGTTGGCAAGAACCTCGCGCAGTCTCAAATGATATTTAACGAGGTTGGCTGGAAGTGATTTTAAAGGTTGGCAACGCAAAAGCCCGTGCTCTGGCGGCACGGGCTTGGCGTTTCAGACGTTGTTCAATCTTCAGCTGACGGCCGAATACCGGCCTTTGACAGCGCTGACGCGGCCCTCTTTTTTCAGGTTCGCCAAGGCATTCGAGACCGCAGTCTTGGCATTGGCCTCTGTCATGTTCAGTGCGACAATGATCTCTGCGCGTTTCATACCTTCAGGCGCAGCCGCAATCGCCTTGTAGACGGTTTCACGAATACCTGTCCGGCGCTTTTTGCCGCTTGCCTTGGCGGCTTTATTTGTCGCCTTTTTCGGCGCTTCATCATCAACGAGACGATAGGAAAATCCCAGTGAATTCAACTCTGCCACGGCAGATTTCGCACGCTTGAGAGCGTCGGATTTGGCCGCATTCACTAGCTTTGCTTTCTGCGACTCCAGCTCTTTCAGTTGATCCAGTACATCCATTTCGTATTCCTGTTCTAGTTCTCGAGGCAAGTTTGCGCTGATACACGGATTCCAGGCGGCCTCAACAGCGCAAACCGATAAAATCCGAATATTAAATGCAGAATTGTTAATGCCGCTGTCAAAATCATTATCGACGTGAGCGTCAGCGCGTTCATACCGCGTGGTTACTTGTGCAGCTAAGCGCGTCGGGTGACCATATGCTACAATTCACTTGGCCGCAATATAGGCATAAGTATCTATCATTCAATTCATCCAACGATCAACTGTACATTTCCGTCAGGGTGTATTTGACCAAAAAACACTCAGGGCCGTTGTGGGTTCACCCAATTATTGTGTCTGACGAAATACCTGAAACAACACACATGACCTAGCGCGCCCAAAATCTTTGATTTCAGGTAGTGTTACGTGATTGAGGCTTTTTCGCATGACGCTTTAAGCGGTGGACTGCTTTTTCTGAATGATCTTGCCGCCTGTTTGTTACCTGGGTTGGGGGCGCTGCCCCCGCGCAATTCTGCGCTCCCCCGGGATATTTTTCGCCAAAAGAACTGGGGGGGCAGGAGACGCGTGCTTGTCAGGTGCGCTCCCAGGGGCGGGTGAAGGCGCCCAGGACGTGGTTGAGATCATCGTCCGAGATGCTGTCTGAGTTACCCAGTTGCGCCACGAGCCCGCGTTTCTTGTCTTCGATCACAGCCGTGACCCGGGCGGAGAGGCCGGCTGTCTCCAGCGCCTCGTTATAGATGCGTTTGATTGCGGATTTGCGCAGGTCGGGCTTGAAGATCTTGCCGACAGCGGTTTTCGGCAGCTCGTCCATGATCTCGATATATTTGGGATAGGCGGCACGCTCGTGGATATGTTCCTTGGCATATTCGATCAGGCTGTCGACGCTGGGCTGCGCGCCTGCCACCAGTTCGACATAGGCGCAGGGGAGTTCGCCGGCATGGGCATCGGGTTGGCCGATGGCACCGGCCATGGCGACATCCGGGTGGCCTGCGAGCGCTTCCTCGATTTCAGCCGGGTCGATATTATGGCCGCCGCGGATGATCAGATCCTTGGCGCGTCCCGTGATCCACAAATATCCATCCGGGTCCAGCCGACCAAGATCGCCGGTGCGCAGATGCGTGTCGTTATGGTAGAGATCGACGTTTTTTGCGGCCTCTGTATAGGTATTGCCCGCGAAGACGCCCGGATTGTGGACGCATATCTCGCCTATTGTGTCGGTCTCGCATTCCGAGCCATCGGCCGGGTTGCGGATGATCACATCAGTATGGGGGAAGGGAATACCGATCGAGCCCACTTTCTTTTCCCCTGCTGGCGGGTTGATCGAGACGAGGCATGTGGCCTCTGTCAGCCCGTAGCCTTCTACGATGGTGACGCCGCAGGCTTTCTCGAAGCGGTTATAGAGCTCTATCGGTAGTGGCGAGGAGCCCGAAAAAGCGATGTTGAGCGAAGAGATATCGGCATCGACCGGGCGCTGCATGAGGGCCGAGATCGCCGTGGGGACGGTGATCATGAAGCTGACCTTGTAGCGTTCGATCAGTTTCCAGAAATTGTCAAAAACGCCCTCGCCGCGATAGCCCTGCGGGGTGGGAAAGACAACATGGGAGCCTGAGGCAATGACCGACATCAGCACCACATGGCTTGCAAAGACGTGGAACAGCGGCAGCGGGCACATCAGCACGTCATTCTCATCAAACAGAAGCCGGTTGCCGAGCCAGCCATTATAAATCACGCCGGAATATTTATGCTGCGCCACTTTCGGCATGCCGGTGGTGCCGCCTGTGTGGAAATAGAAGGCGATGCGGTCGCCTGCGCTGTCCTCGAAGCTTAGAGTTTTGGGCTGTTTGTTCATCTCTGCGCTGAAATCAAGCACGCGGGCCTTGTGGGTCACCGGGTTTTTGGGTCGGATCAGCGGCACGATCAGTTTCTTGAGGCCGGTGAGGTAGCGCAGCAGGTCGACCTCGAGCACGGTCTGAACGTTGGGCGCACGCGCCACGGCGTCGGCCACTTTCTGGCCAACATCGGTTTTCGGGAAGGCCTTGAGCGTGACGACCACTTTGGCATTGGTCTCGCGCAGGATGGCGCCGATCTGGTCGGCATCGAGCAGCGGGTTGATCGGGTTCACGATCCCGGCAATCGAGCCACCAAGCAGCGTGAAGGCGGTCTCTGAGGCGTTGGGCAGGATGTAGGCCACAACATCGCTTTCACCCACGCCGAGCGCGCGGAACATGTTGGCGGTCTGGCAGGTCCTGGCATGGAGCTGTGACCAGGTCAGCGTCTCTTTGGGGTCGGTGGGCCCGGAGGTCAGCTGGTAGCTGAACGCGTTGCGGTTGGAGAATTTCTCGGTGGTTCCTGTGAGGAACTGGTACATTGTCTTTGGCAGATCACGCTCTGCCCATGGCTGTTCTGCCTCGATGGCGTCGCGATCCGCCTTGCTCGCGTATTGTCCCATAAATCCTCCACTTGACCGGGCAGCTGTCCCGTCTCCCAGTATTCAGGGTGCGATCAATTCCCCTGTGAGGCAAGCCCGACGCGGCGCCCAGAGCAAACTTATGTGTGATCCGCTGTTATTCGGCGGCCATACCGGCGGTAAATTGCAGCTTGGCGAGGCGCGAATAGAGCCCGCCTTGCGTCACCAGTTCGTCATGAGCACCCTGGGCGACGATCTTGCCATGCTCAAACACGATGATGCGGTCGGCCTTTTTGACGGTGGCCAGCCTGTGGGCAACCACAAGCGTCGTGCGGCCCTGCGACAGGCGCTCTACCGCAGCCTGAACGGCGGCTTCGCTTTCGGCATCAAGCGCCGAGGTTGCCTCGTCCAGCAGCAGGATCGGCGCGTCGCGCAGGATGGCGCGGGCGATGGCGATGCGCTGTTTCTGGCCACCCGACAGCATGACGCCGCGCTCGCCGACATAGCTGTCATAGCCGTCGGGCAGCGCTGTGAGGAAGTCATGCGCGGCGGCGGCGCGGGCCGCTTCTTCGACGTCGGCATCAGAGGCATCGGGGCGGCCGAAGCGGATATTTTCCCGCGCGGAGGCCGCGAAAATCACCGGGTCCTGCGGGACCAGCGCGATATGCTGGCGGAAGTCGGCGCGCGCGACATCTGTCAGCGCATGACCGTCAAGCAGGATACGGCCGGCATCGGGGTCATAAAAGCGCAGCAGCAGCTGGATGATCGTGGTCTTGCCCGCGCCTGACGGGCCTACAAGCGCAACGGTCTCGCCCGGGGCCACATCAAGGGAGACGCCGTCAAGCGCTGCGATCTCGGGGCGTGCGGGGTAGTGGAAAGTGACATTGTCGAACTGCACTGCCCCGGTGAGCCTGGCTACCGGCTGCGGATGGATCGGGTCATCGACGGTGTCTTCGGTCTCCAGCAGCTCGACCAGCCGTTCCGTGGCACCTGCGGCGCGTTGCAGCTCTCCCCAGATTTCTGACAGGGCCGCGACGCCACCGGCCACGAGGATGGCGTAGATCAGGAACTGGACCAGCTCGCCCTCGGTCATCACATCGGCCCGCACGTCGCGCGCGCCGATCCACAACACCCCCACGATGCCGGTAAAGACCAGGAAGATCACAATGGCGGTCATCACCGCCCGGGTGCCGATCCGGGTGCGGGCGGCATCGAAGGCTTTTTCGGAGAAATCGGCAAACTGAATCCGGCTCGGCCGTTCATGGGTGAAGGCCTGCACGGTCTGGACGGCCAGCAGGGCCTCGGAAGCATTGCCGGAGCTGGCGGCGATCTGGTCCTGATTTTCCCGGCTGAGCGCCCGCAGGCGGCGGCCCAGAACGATGATCGGCACGATGACGGCTGGCACGATCAGCAGCACCAGCCCGGTCAGCTTGGCCGATGTCAAAAGCATCATCACCAGCCCGCCGATAAAGATCAGCGCATTGCGCAGCGCAATGGAGACCGAGGAGCCGATCACCGACAGGATCAGCGTGGTATCGGTGGTAATCCGGCTGAGCACCTCGCCGGTCATAATTTTCTCGAAAAACGCGGGCGACATGCCGATGGTCTTGTCAAAGAGCGATTTGCGAATGTCGGTGACGACCCTTTCGCCGAGCCGCGTGACAAGGTAGTAGCGCAGCCCCGTTCCCAGCGCGAGCAGTGCCGCGACGGCCAAAGCGGCTGCGAAATACTGATCGAGCAGCGCCGCCTCACCCTTGTCGAACCCGTCGACCACGCGGCGCACGGCCAATGGCAGTACAAGCGACACGCCCGCGGTGATCGTGAGCGCCAGCAGGGCCGCGACCATCAACTTGTTATAGGGTCGGATGAAGGGCCACAGGGCCTTCAGCGCGCCGATGCGCTTTGAGCTTTCGCGCTCTGCCTCTGAGCCTGTTGGTTTGACCATCTCAATCCCGTTTGTCCCTGCGCTGGCCAACAGGATTAGAGAAGCCGTCTGCCCACTGCAAGCACCCGATCCGGGGTGAGGTCAAATGTCCCTGCAAACGGTGTCTGGAGCGGGTAGCGGGAATCGAACCCGCACCTTAAGCTTGGAAGGCTCTTATGATACCATTTCACCATACCCGCTCAGAGAGCTCAGGCTATATTTTAGGGACTATTGCGCGTCAAGTTCTCAAACGCCGGGCCCGGCAATAGAATTGGCATCACGCGAGAAGCTGCTCAACCTGCGCCCTTGTGGGCATGGCCGGGGCGGTTCCGGCCTTTGTTACCGATAGCCCGGCCGTAGCGCAGCCATATTGCACCGCGCGCAGCGGCGTATGGCCTTCCGACAGGGCGGCTGCAAAAGCCCCGTTGAACGCATCACCCGCGCCGGTTGTCTCGACCACTGGCCCCGCATTGACCGCAGGCACCAGCCCGTGACCGGCAAGATAGGCCCCCTGCTCGCCCAGGGTGATGATGGGCGTTCTCACCCCAAGCCGGCTGAGCGCTTGGCAGGCAGCTTCCGCGTCATCCGGCGTTTTGACGGCAAGGCCTGTCAGCGCCTCGCATTCGGTCTCGTTCGGCGTAAGATAGTCGCAAAGCGCGAGCATCCCGTCAGGCAGCTTTGCCGCGGGCGCCGGGTTCAGCACGGTCGTCACGCCTGCGTCACGCGCGATCCGAAGGCCACGCAAGGCCGCGTCCATCGGCTGTTCCAGCTGGGTGACAAAGACATCGGCGCCTGTGATCAGATCCGCCTGCGCGTCAATATCAGCGGGCGAGATCAGGGCGGCGGCCCCCGGTGCGATGATGATCGCGTTGTCGCCCGAACTTTCCTCGATGAAGATATAAGCCGCCCCTGTATAGCTGTCAGCTGTCTGCTCGACATGGGCGATCACGCCCGCCTCGGCCCATGTCTCCAGCGCAAGCTTGGCGAAATCATCCTGCCCAAGCTTTGAGATCATATGCGTCTGCGCCCCGATCCGCGCGCAGGCCACAGCCTGATTGGAGCCCTTCCCACCCGGGCCCAACGCGAAGCTGTTGCCCAGCACCGTCTCGCCCATCACGGGCATGCGGTCAGCCCGGTAGGCCGTGTCGGCAACGAAGACGCCCAGGATGACAACCTTGCCCATATTTTACCCCTCCTCCGGCGCAACGACGCCCTTGCGCAGTGCAAAGCAGCCGTAGAAGCGCCGCTCAGCGGTCTGGATCACGGCATAGGCCTGTTTGGCCCGGTCATAGAAGGTATAGCGCTCGATCCCCAGCATCTGCGGGCCACCGGCGGCGGTGAGCTCAAGCTGGACCTCTTCCATGACGGGCAGGATCGTGGCTGGCTCGCCTACAACTTCCATCCGGGCGGCGGCGTCATCGACGAATGTATCGATCGGATAGACCGAGAGCACAGCGCGCATGACCTCTGCAGCGGGGCGGTCGATGCGCAGGACCTCCCCCAGAACGGTTTCGCGCGCCACGCTGTCGGAGGGGAAATTCGTATCCGCGATGATCAGATCATCACCATGGCCCATAGCCCGCAGCGCGTAAAGCACATCGGCATTCAGTATCGGATCAGTCCCTTTGAGCATCCTTTTCCTCCCCCTAACGTCGCGCGCCGGTCTGGGCGTCGAACCTATGCCGATAGGCCGGGTCCGGCCCCAGGCGGGTCACCTCGCCGCAGGCAACGGCACGCCGTTGGCGAAATACCACCGTCACATTCTGACCCTTCAAGCGCAAGAATACCATCGCCTCGGAGCCCGTGGGCTCAACCAACTTGACCTATCTCATGTATATGGCAGGCCAACACAGCGCGTTTATCATGAGCCTTCGAGACATAAAGCCCTGTCACCGACAAGATGATCAATGAGCGCCCGCACGCGTGTCGTAAGGTGCCGGTTCTGCGGGAAGAGTGCCGCAACAACATATGGCGAGACACGATGCTGTGGGAAAAGCTCTATTAAATCCCCGGATTTCAAGGCATCGGCTACCGTATAGGCCGGGCATCGCGCGATTGCGGTCCCGGATGCCGCAATGCGCGCGGATCCCGCGGGCGCGTTCGTCCGAAAGCGTCCACTGACCGGCACCGCCTCTTCTTTGCCATTGACGTGAAACCTCCAAACTGTCGGCTCCGTCGTATTGCCGTCAAGAATGCACTCATGCGTCGATAATGCGCGCGGGTGGCTCGGCGTGCCGACCCGTTCCAAGTAGTCAGGCGATGCGCATACGACGACAGGCATGTGACCAAGCTGGCGTAGTTTGAGTGAGCTGTCTCGCATCGGGCCAATTCTGATGGCGAGATCGAAACCTTCTTCTATGATCGACACCCGACGGTCGGAGAACTGAAGGTCGAGCTCTATATTCGGGTGCTTTTCGGCGAATAAGGCAAGCGATGGCGCCAGCCGTAATGCGCCAAACCCTGTGGGCGCAGAGATGTGGATCGCACCCCGCAGAGATTTCTGTTCGTTTCTGACCCGTTCTTCGAGCTCATCAAACCCATCCAGAAGCGGCTCGCACATGGCCAGGTATGTCGCGCCCGCATCCGTCAATGAAACACTGCGCGTTGTCCGGTTAAGCAGTTGCACACCGAGCGTGTTCTCAAGGTCAGCCACGTATTTGCTGACCAGACGCGCAGATCGCCCCAAGCGCTGTGCAGCGACTGTGAAGGAAGCGTTCTTTGCAACGAGCGCAAAGGCCCGCATGCGATCAATCTTGTCCATCTGATTGCGCCCTCTCAGGGCTTAAACTTACGCTGATTTTGGCAATTATCCCTAGACAGCGCAACGAGTATCTATCTCGCAGAACTAGAAAAATCACTGGAGAAACCGATGTCAAACGCTGTTCGCATTCACCATTTCGCAAAATCAGGCCACGCACACAGGGCTTTGGTTTTCGCCAAGCTCGCAGGAATCGCCCATGAGGTCGTTCCCGTTGATCTGGTAGCCGGTGCGCATAAGTCGCCCGAATTTCTGGCAATGAATCCAAATGGCCAAGTACCGGTTTTGGAGCATGGCGAGGTCGTTGTGTCGGATTCGAACGCAATCCTTGTCTACCTTGCTCGGGCCTTCGCGCCGGATTGGATGCCCAGCACGCCGGTTGAGGAGGCCAATATCCAGCGGTGGCTGACACTGGCTGCGGGCGAAATCGCATTTGGTACCTGTGCCGCGCGCTTGATCACGGTATTCGGTGCGCCTTTGGACCCGGATTTTGCTGCGGCCACCGCTGAAAAGGCCCTGCAAAAGCTGGAACAAGGGCTTGAGGGGCGCGATTGGCTTGTTGGTGATCGTCCAACGATCGCAGATGTTGCGACGTATTCCTATACCGCCCACGCGCCAGAGGGGAACATCTCACTTGAACCTTACCCGAATGTGCGCGCCTGGATTGCCCGGTTTGAAGCCTTGCCCGGATTTGAAGCCATGCCGGCGACGGCCGTTGGTCTAGTGGCCGCATAAGGGGACTGCTTAACGCGGTTCAATGGTAGCAGTTGTTGGCGGGCTGAAGGCAGCCCGTCACGAGACAAACAAAAGGAACTTACAATGGCGCAGATACATAAGTCGCATAAAGCTGAGTTGCTGCTGCAAGCACGTCTCGACACACCGCAAGAAATCGTCGAAGGCCTGCCGCAATTTATCGCCCCCGATATGCCGCAGCAGCATGCGGATTTCTTTGCTGGCCTGTCCTATCTGCCATTGGCCACGCTCGATAACCGGGGGCGTCCGTGGATCAGCCTTCTGGTCACGACGTCCGACGATGACCCGTCCATCGGCATCAAGGTGGCGGGGAAAAACACAATGGATGTTGTTGCACAGACGTCCCCCCATGACCCCTTCGCGCGTGCCCTGCACCAAGAGCCGGCCTCTCCCGAGGAAGGACGGCTGTTTGCTGGCGTCGGGGTCGATTTCAGCAATCGCCGTCGCAACAAGCTGGCCGGATCAATCGGCGCCGCCTCTGTCGAGGAGACAGGGAAGATTCACCTTCGGCTCCTCTCGGACCAGCACCTAGGGAATTGCCCGAAATACATAACCGTGCGCAGTTTGGTCCACACGCAGCGCACAGCCGAGCTGTCTTATGACAGCTTTGATGAACCCACATCAGCCCTGCCTGCGGACGCCAAAGCCGTGGTTGAGGGCGCCAGCACTGTCTTTCTGGCAACGAAACACAGTGCCACGGACAAGGCAACGGGCGTCCAGACGGATATGGGCGTCAATCACCGCGGCGGTGCCCCCGGATTTACCCGCATCTACGAAGAGGAAGATGGCGACGGGGTCGCGACATATCTGGTTCTGCCCGACCACTCCGGCAATCGCTTCTATCAGACCTTGGGCAATATCGAGACCGATCCACAAGTCGGGCTCGTCTTTCCCGACTTCGCCAATGGCCATGTCCTTTACGTGACCGGTGAGGCTGAAAATCTGCTCAATGCAGACGCCGAGGCTCTCATGCCGCGCACCAACCTGTTGACGCGCATCAAGGTCACCGGTGCGGTCTTCGTCAAAAATGGCCTCAACCTCAAAATGACGTCGGAGGAGCAGTTCTCGCCCTACAACCCGCCGGTGAAGTATTTGCGGCAGGAGCTGGATGCAAAGGGGCACGCCATCGCCGCCCATGACGGTGTGGCCGCGATCACAGCCACGCTTGCGTCAACGAAAGACCTCTCAGCCAGTATCAAGACGTTCAACTTCGAGCTGTCATCCCCCGTCGATGCCCCTTTGCCCGGTGGGTTCGGCGTCTTCGATTTCTCGAAGATCCTCGATACCGGATACAGCCATATGAACGAGGCGAACCCTCAATTGGTCAATGAAGATTATGTGCGCACCTGGACGATTTCGAGCGCACCGGATTTTGACGCCGAAAGCCGTTCGTTCCGCGCAGGCAATCGGGTCAGCGTGACCGTCAAGCGCAAACCCGGCGGGCTGATGTCCAATGTCATGCACGACAATGCGGACCAGCTGATCGCGAAAAAGATACCGATTGAGTTCAAGGGCACCGGTGCAGGCTTTACCTGCTTCTCGACGGACCCTGACGGGGGGCTTCCTGCCGTTCCGCCAAAAATGCTGTGGATCGCCGGCGGCGTTGGCGTCACCCCGTTCATGGCAATGTGGGACGGGATCAAACAGGTTGCCGATGCGGCCCCAGGCCACCTGTCGAGCGACATCGTTCTTGTGTTTTCGGGGCGTGATGACGACATCAATGTCGTGCGGCATTTCATATCGCAGAGCGGCGCCAGCCCCGCGGGTGTGACCCTTCGCGTTCTTGCGTTCCAGAGCATCGGAGAACATGCTGCTAATTCCCAGTCCGCTTTCGATGACCTGCGCCAGAACGTCTCTGATAGCGCGTTGACGCTTGAGCAGCGTCGCTTGCAAATTGGCGACCTGCAAAGCGTCGCAGATTTGCAAGACCGCGACGTATATATGTGCGGACCCGATGCTTTAATGGATTGGAACAACGCAGCACTTACACAGCTAGAGGTCGAAGAAAACCGACGCCATCGCGAGTCCTTTATCTTCTGATAGGCTGGCGCATGCGGGGCTGGCGGCGCTTGATCCAGTCACGGCAGGCCTATAGCGTCTGACGAAATACCTGAAACATCACGCATCACATAACGCGTTGAA
>CAYGUB010000038.1:0-7601 GCA_964352845.1 uncultured Rhodobacterales bacterium
AAGTTGAGGAGCAAGCCTAATGGGTCAGAAGGTTAATCCAATCGGCATGCGCCTGCAGGTCAACCGCACCTGGGACAGCCGCTGGTATGCAGAGAGCAAGGATTTCGGCAATCTGCTGCTGGAAGACGTCCGCATGCGCGAGTTCATCAAGACCGAGTGCAAACAGGCCGGTATCAGCCGCATAATCATCGAGCGTCCGCATAAAAAATGCCGGGTGACGATCCACACAGCCCGTCCCGGCGTGATCATCGGCAAAAAAGGCGCCGATATCGAGGGTCTGCGCAAGAAGCTGTCGGCCTTCACCGATAGCGAGCTGCATCTCAACATCCTTGAGGTCCGCAAGCCAGAGCTTGACGCAGCCCTTGTCGGCGAAAGCATCGCGCAACAGCTGGAGCGTCGTGTCTCCTTCCGTCGTGCGATGAAACGCGCTGTTCAGAACGCCATGCGCATGGGGGCCCTTGGGATCCGCGTGAATGTCGCAGGTCGTCTTGGCGGCGCCGAGATTGCGCGGACGGAATGGTATCGCGAAGGTCGGGTGCCGCTGCACACGCTGCGCGCCGATATCGATTATGCACATTCTGAAGCGATGACGGCTTATGGCATCATCGGGATCAAGGTCTGGATCTTCAAAGGTGAGATCATGGAACATGACCCGGCTGCGCGTGACCGTCGTCAACAGGAACTCCAGGACGGCCCGGCACCTCGCGGTGCAGGTGGCGGTCGTCGCTGAGGAGGCGAGTTAAATGCTACAACCAAAGCGTACCAAATTCCGCAAGATGCATAAGGGTCGGATCAAGGGCGAGGCCAAAGGCGGCAGCGACCTGAATTTCGGCACTTATGGTCTGAAAGCGACCGAGCCAGAGCGTATCACGGCCCGTCAGATTGAGGCCGCCCGTCGTGCAATGACACGTCACATGAAACGTCAGGGCCGGGTCTGGATCCGGATCTTCCCGGACACGCCCGTGACGTCCAAACCCGTCGAAGTTCGGATGGGTAAGGGTAAGGGCTCGGTCGATTTCTGGGCCTGCAAGGTCAAACCTGGCCGCATGATGTTCGAGATCGACGGCGTCACCGACGCTGTCGCCCGCGAAGCGCTGCGCCTTGCCGCGATGAAACTCCCGATCAAAACGCGGGTCGTTATACGCGAGGATTGGTAATCGGCGCGCTCTGCTTGCTGAATATGCGGCAGGCTCGGTTTCGCGGAAAACTGACCGAGAGCGGCATCTGGTAGAAATTGCAGCCCCCTCCGCGACCAGCGGTGGGGGTTTTCATTTTGCATCTGCAGGAAATGGACACCGTGTGTTTTGGTTGAAGTGATAGGGACAGATCATGCCATCGTATGTTTTGAGAAAATTTGAAGCCGCAGTGACGCCCCTGCTATTCCGTCGGATGCCACGGGGGGTCGGTCAAGCGTTCAGACGACCTTCACGGTAAGGGAGCCGACGCCCTCGATTGAGGCGTCCATTTTGTCACCTCTGACGACCGCATTCACACCCGAAGGCGTACCCGCCATGATGACATCCCCTGCGGCGAGCTCGAAATACTCTGACAGGTAAGAGATCATTTCCGGCACTTTCCAGATCATCTGATTCAGGTCGCCCTCCTGTCGCAGCTCTCCATTGACCAGAAGCGCCACGCGGCCCTCTGACGGGTGACCAATGTCGCTCACGGGGCGTAGCGGGCCGACCGGTCCGGACCGTTCAAACGCCTTGCCGATTTCCCACGGGCGACCCATTTTCTTCATCTGGCCCTGCAGGTCGCGACGCGTCATATCAAGCGATACGCCATAGCCCCAGACATGATCGAGCGCCAGATCAACGGCAATATTTGTGCCGCCGGATTTCAGTCCGACAAGCAGCTCTATTTCGTGATGCACATCAGAGCTATGCGGCGGGTACGGAAATTCGCCCGAAGCGTCGAGGTTGTTGGGGTTCTTTTGGAAAAAGAACGGCGGTTCACGGTCGGGATCATGGCCCATCTCAACAGCATGTGCCGCGAAATTGCGACCGATGCAGTAGACACGCCTGACGGGGAAACTGCCGCCTCCCTGGGTTGGAATGACATGCACCTGCGGTGCTGGGATCACAAGATCGGACATTGGTTTCCTCCTGAGCGACGAATTGCAAATAGTCTGGTGGCAGCACCGTGAAACTTTGCGCAAGTTGGGCGCTTTCGGTCTGTCAGGCGCATGACGTCAGCGATTAATCGCAGCGTTTGCGCCAGATTGGCAAGCATTGGCAGCTGGCGGAACGTCAACCATTGTTAAGATTGGTCGGCACCGCTCACCGTGAGGCGCTTTGTGGCAGCAACCGGGAATAGACCGAGCGCAGATGCAAACGCATCGCTTCAGCGGCTGTCTCACCGTCTCTTGCTGTGATTGCGGCTAAGACCTCTTCATGCTCGCGAAAGCTGGAATAATTCGCAGTGGGCCCCCGGGTTTCGCGCGGCTGCCCCCAAACGATGGATCTGCGTACCGAATTCAAGGTTTCGAAGAAATAGAGATAAAGCTGATTGCGCGTCGCGCGCGCAATCGCATGGTGCAAATTGTTGTCCCATGCCTCATAGGTCCGCCAGTCATCGGCGTTCTGACATCTTGTGGCGCATAGCTTCATCTGCTCAAAATCAGATCTGCTGGCATGCAGGGCCGCCAGGCGGCTTAACTCGGGCTCGATATTCATCCGCACGGCCACGACCTGCTCCGGCTTGATCTGATCGCGCAAGTAAGTCACGTCCTTCAGATTGAGAACCGGCCGGGCACCGACAAAAGTTCCTCTCCCGACATGGCGCCAGATATGGCCCTGGGCTTCCAGATCGGCCAGAGCCTTGCGCAGCTGGTTGCGGGTCGTGCCCAGACGCTCACATAGCTCACGTTCAGGCGGGATGCGGTCATTCAGCCGGTATCCGGCGCTGTCAATCAGATCGCGCAGTCGGTGCGAAAGCTCATCCATTCTGATCATAAGTTCGCCCAATTTGCCCATTGGTTGATTGATCCTTACCGGAACTGGATCAATCTATAAAGGACAGGTGTGGCGGCGAGTCGCATTTCGAGAGACCAATTTTGCCACAGCGACACAGTGCGGGGGAGCGCCGAATGCGGCTGGCCACAGTTTCAAGTCATGGAAAAGATATTTGCGTTGCAGTTCTGGGCGGCGGAGGAATGCTCGACATTGCGCAGGCTGCGCAAGGGCTTACCGGGGCGGGTGCCAGCGCCCTCAAAGCCGGCAGCATGCAAGCGCTGATCGACGGCGGGGCAGATGCGCTGGCAGCACTTGCTTCGCTGGTCTCGGAGGCGGAGGGCGACAGTCACCCGAAGGCACTCGTTTCGGCAGGGGCCAGGCTGCAGGCGCCCATTCCCGCACCGCGAAAGAATGTATTCTGCGTCGGGCGCAACTATGCGGAACATATCGCCGAGGGCGATCGCGCCCAGAACCAGAGTGTCGGCGTCACGGAATACCCGGTCTTTTTCACCAAACCGCCAACAGCCATCGTCGCCCCGGATGGCGAGATCCTCGTCTTTGCGAATGTCTCGGAGAATATCGACTATGAGGTCGAACTGGCTGTCGTAATCGGCAGGGCGGGGCGAAATATCCCAAAATCGAAAGCGATGGAGCACGTCTTTGGATACACCATCCTGAACGATGTCAGCGCACGGGATATCCAAAGACGCCATGGCGGGCAGTATTTCAAGGGCAAGGGTCTCGATGGATCCTGCCCGATCGGCCCGTGGATACAGACGGCAGATGAGGTGGCAAACCCACATGCATTATCCATCGCTCTCAAGGTCAATGGCGAGCAGCGCCAGGACGGCAATACAGCGGATATGATCTTCGATATCCCCACGCTGATCGCGTCGCTCTCGGAGGGAATGACACTGGAACCGGGCGACATAATTGCCACCGGCACACCGTCCGGGGTCGGATATGCGATGGACCCGCCGCAGTTCCTCAAGCACGGCGACGAGGTGGTTTGCGACATTTCAGGGATTGGCACGCTCAGCAATACGGTGCGCGCCGTGTAAGGCCCAACCCGCGACCTATGACGGGTTGGATAAAATACTGTAGGGAGGAATAAATCATGATGAACAGAAGATCATTCACGGCCTCGTTGCTTGCAGCCGTCCCGGCCACAGGGCTCTTGGGCACGTCTGCATTGGCCCAGAGCCTGCGCGATATCACCTTCGTGCAGCCAAGCCCGTCAGCAATCAACTCGTTCCCGGTCTTTGTCGCCATCGGCGAAGGGTTCTTTGAAGAAGAGGGCCTGAACGTGACCGTCGAGGCGATCAATGGTTCGGGCGCTGTGCTTCAGGCCCTGTCGGCAGGGCAGGCCCATTTCGGACGCCCCGGACCGGGCCCGCTGATTGCAGCGCGCTCGCGCGGCGTGAATGCGGTTCACATCTATAATGTGGCCGCGCGCAGCAACTTTGGCATCGCAGTGCAGCAGGATTCCGAAATCCAGGATGTCGAGGGACTGCGCGGCAAGGTGATCGGCACCGGTACAGCCGATGGCGCCGAGGTCGGATTTGCCCGCAATGTGATGACCGGTGCCGGCATGACAGAAGGGACGGATTACGAATTCCTGACTGTCGGTGATGGCGGCCCGGCGACGGCGGCTTTCCTCAATGGCGAGATCGACGCCTATTCGGCCTCGACCGCTGACACGGCGATCCTGAACCAGCGCGGCATGGCTGTGCGCGACATCACCCCGGCCGAGTTTGGCCGCTTCTTCGGCAATGGCATTGCGACCATGGCAGAGACCATTGCCAATGATCGCGAGCTGGTCGAGGGCTGGAGCCGCGCCTTCGCGCGCGGACATGCCTTCGCGCTGGATGACGCCAACCGGGAAGCTGTGCTGAAGCATCTGGCCGATGGCAATCCGCAGGAAGGCGAGGACAAGGAGTTCCAGTCAGCGCTGTTTGACGCTGTACGTTCCAAGACGATCCCGCCGGAAGGCAGTCCGCATAATGGCTGGTATCCGGCTGAAGTCTGGGTCGAATGGCAGGACGCGCTTGTCGCAGGCGGCGAGATCGCTGCTCCTCTCGATGATCTGGACGCGATCTGGACCAATGAGTTCGCCGCTATCGGCGCAGAGGCGGTCGGCGGATGACCACCGCCGTGGCTCAAAACGATCCCGGCGCGCCTTTGGGTGCGCCGGTCTACGAGCTCACCAATGTCAGCAAGACCTATGCGCGCAACCTTGTTGTTGCCCTCGAAAATGTCAGCCTGACCCTCAGAAAGGGCAGTTTCACATCCGTGATCGGTTCCAGCGGGTGCGGAAAGTCAACCCTGCTCAAGATCATGGCGGGGCTCATTCCGCCCACCCGTGGCCGCGTGATCTTGCAAAACGCGCCGGTCACCGGGCCGCGACGCGACATTGGCATGATGTTCCAGCAAGCGACGCTTTTTCCATGGAAAACCGCGGTCGAGAATATCGTCCTGCCGATTGAAATTCGCGACGGTAAGGCTGCAGCCAGGCAGGCGATGGACAAGGCGCAGGAACTTCTGGATATCGTGGGCCTGCAGGGCTTCGAGAACGTCTATCCCAATGAATTATCCGGCGGCATGGCGCAGCGCGCCTCTATCTGCCGCATGCTCATCACGGAACCGGCTGTTCTTCTTCTCGACGAGCCTTTCAGCGCGCTCGATGAACTGTCGCGCGACATGATGAATATGGAGCTTCAGCGCATCTGCCGTGAGCAGGATGCGACGGCCTTTCTGGTTACACATTCCATTCAGGAAGCCGTTATTTTGTCCGATGAGATCGTTGTGATGAAGCCGCGTCCGGGGCGCATTGCAGAGATCGTCAAGGTCGATCTGCCCCGCCCCCGCACGCTTGACATGATGACAACGCCGAAATTCGGCGAAATCGTGGACCATATTCGCGGCATGCTCGATAAGGGAGAGGATATGTGACTGAGTATCAGACCAATCGGCCGACCGATTCCGACAACCTGCAGGACACGGTTTGGGTTCAGGAAGTGGCCTTTATCGACAGCGTGCCACGCTGGATCGCGATGAGTTTCGTGTTCGTCGTTTTCATCGCCATCTGGCAATTTGTCACAAGCTTCGGGCTTGTCTCGCCCATCATTTTGCCAACCCCGTCGGAAACCTTCAAAGACATGATCTTCGTGGGCCAGAATCTGCTCTCGGGCGGCTATATGCTCGGCGCGCTGTGGATCACCATCAAAGAGGTGATCTACGGCTTTGCGCTTGCCATCGCGATTGGCTTTTCACTGGGCGTTCTGGTGGGTGAAACGGCCTTTGGCGAAAAGGCGGTGATGCCCTATCTTGTGGCAATCGACACGATGCCCAAAGTGGCCTTCGCCCCGCTTTTTGTCGCATGGCTGGGCTTTGGCATTGAATCCAAGGTCGCTTTGGCCGCGTTCATCGCAACTTTCCCGATTGTCGTTGGAACGGCTGCGGGACTGCACGCAGCAGATGAAAACGCGCGCATGCTGTTCAAGACGATGGGTGCCAGCCGGATGCAGACGCTGATCAAGATGAAGCTGCCCACGGGCTTGCCGCAAATCTTCACCGGTCTGAAAATCGGCGCCGTGGGCGTGATGGCAGGTGCAATCACGGGCGAGTTTCTGGGCGGCGGCAAGGGTTTTGGCGAGCTGATCCGCGTTGCGGCCTCGCAGCTGAATACCCCACGGGTATTCTCGCTGATCCTCTATCTCAGCCTTGTCGGGTTGGCGCTTTATTTGTTGGTGCAATGGACCCAGCGCAAGGTCGTGTTCTGGCATAGGGAGCGGGTGGGCGCCGGTGACTACTGAGACGATAACGCCGGAAGCCTTGCAGGATTTCGTCGCGCGGGCGCTCGGCTCTCGTGGGGTAGCTGACGGGGATGCGGCCAAGGTCGCATCGCTGATGGTCGAGGCTGATATCTATGGCTACGGCACGCACGGCGTCTTTCGACTGCGCCAGTATCTTGCGCGGCTGGACGGGGGCGGTTGCAACCCGGCGCCGAATGTCACGGTGGCACAAGAGACGGTCGCAACAGCCGTCATCGACGGAGATGACGGGCTTGGCCATCTTGCCATGTCTGCCGCGCGCGATGTGGCGATTGAAAAGGCCCGCAAAGCCGGCATCGGCTGGGTTGGCGTGCGACGCGGCAACCACGCCGGACCGCTTGCGCTTTATGTCCGGCCACAGGCCGAGGCCGGGTTGCTTGGCATAGCCGCAGCCGTCGGCAGCGCCAATCACGTACCGCCCTATGGTGGATCGGATTTGCTGATCGGGACAAACCCAATCGCATTCTCGGCCCCCGCCGAAGGCCCTGATCCCTTTGTCTTTGACATGGCGACGACTGTAGCGGCGATGGGCAAGATCAAGACATTGCTGCAACAGGGCCAGGCCATGCCCGAGGGCTGGATGGTCGGGCGCGATGGCAAAGCTCTGACCGATCCGGCACGCAAATCCGAAGGCTTTCTTCTGCCCATCGGCGGGCCCAAGGGCTTTGGCCTTTCCGTCGCGATAGGTCTTTTGGCTGGCGTTCTGAACGGCGCTGCTTTCGGCTCTGATGTGGTTGATTTCACGAAGGACACGACCTCTTCGACCAATACCGGGCAATTTGTGGCAGCGCTTGATCCGAAGGCTTTTGGC
>CAYGUB010000038.1:7611-15463 GCA_964352845.1 uncultured Rhodobacterales bacterium
ACGCGTTTCCACAGGTCGCGGCTCGCATCTTTGCCGAGATGCGCGCCTCTGCTCCTTTGCCCGGTCACGACCCGGTGCGACTGCCCGGCGAGGGGAAGACCGAGTTTGCTCAGGCCCGGCGCAACGGCGGGCTTTCGCTCAACCCGGCACTCCGCCAAGACCTCAACGCACTCGCTTTGGAATGCGGGATCGTGCCACCATTCCCGGAAACGTCGTGAGGGGCATCACCTGTGATCGCGGCTTTGAGTTCACGGCCCGGCGCGCGCTTCACAAAGGCATGGGCACCAAAGCATGGTTCTGTCACCCGCAGGCATCGTGGCATAAGGGCTCGGTCGGGAACATGAACAAACCCCTCCGCAGATACCTGCTCCGGGACATGGCTCTGTTGTCGCTCGCAAATCGATATGTGAAGTCGACGCGCAACCGCCTGAACGCGACACCGCGCAAAGCTTTGGGTCATCGGACTCCAGCCGGGGTCTTCCGGGAAGAGCTGATGCAACTGCGCAGAAAATGACATACCCTACCCGCGCAAACCGATGCAATCAGAATGGAACTCACAGCGGCCTTGGCCACAGCAATATGGAACATGCCACAATGATGAAAGACGCGACACATCGCATCGACATAGACTTGCTGTCGGAAATCCGCAGCCGGTTCGCCCATGTAGAAAGCTGCCCCTTTGAGGGTGAGCGCGTCTTCTTCGAGAATGCCGGTGGCGCCCTGACATTGAATTCGGTGGTCGAGACCTCGGCGAAATTCGCCGCCATTCCTGACAATCAGGGCCGCGACAACCCCGCAGCCCAGGCGCTGGTGGCGCTGATCGACAAGGCCAAAGCCGACATGGCGGTGTTTTTCAATGCGCCAAAGGGGCAATTCTTTGTGGGAGAAAGCGGAACCGAGCTCCTCTTTCGTCTGATCCGCACGGCCTGCGTTGGAACGGCTCCGGGCCGCGTGCTGGGCAGCACCCTCGAACACCCCGCAACCCGAAGCGCAGCCAGACATTGGTCCGAGGTCGCGGGCAAGGCGCATGTGCTGGTTGCCCATGACGACGCGACGGGCTCGGTCGGGCCACAAGATTATGCGACAGATATCACCCCGGACACGCGGGTCGCCACCATCCTGCACACATCGCCCGTGACTGGCATGGGCGTTGATGTGGCCGCGATATCCGCCGTGATCCGCAAGGTCGCTCCGGAATGCATCATCATCGTCGATGGAATTCAGCACGCAGCGCATGGGCGGCTGGATATCGAAAGCTATGATATCGATGGCTATGTTGTTTCGCCCTATAAGGTGTTCTCGCGACATGGCTACGGAGTGGCATGGATCTCTGATCGGCTGGACGCGCTCAAGCACGAACATCTGATCGGCGCACCGGGCGAGCCGTGGGAATTCGGAACGCGCGACACCGGGGCATATGTGACCTTTTCGGATGTTGTCGATTACTTCGACTGGCTTGGCACTCAGGTGTCGCCCTCGGCAGACCGGCGCGAAAGGATCGTGGCGGCGGGCGAGGCCATCCACGCCTACGAAAACTCCCTGACCGACGGGATGATCCACGGTATCGGCAACCAGAAGGGCCTTGCGGACCTGCCCGGCGTCACGATTATCGGCGGTGCCGACAACCCGCGCCGGGAAGGGCTGGTATCAATCACGGTTGATGGGATGGATGCCCCCGATATCGTGACCAGGCTGCGCGAGCGGGGAATTCGCACCCATACCCGCAAAGCCGATCATTACTCGGGCAACATCCTCGACCCGTTGGGGATCACATCGGCCGTTCGTGTCTCCATGTGTCACTACAACAGCGAGACAGAGGTCGCGCAATTCCTGCACGCCATGCGCGAGATCACTGCTTGAAGTCTAATGCGAAAAAGCCTCAATCACGTAACACTGCCTGAAATAAGAGATTTTGGGCGGATTACGTGATAGGGGATGTCTCAGGTATTTCGTCAGACGCTATAATCAGCTCGCCAGGGCGGTCAATATCGGTTCCTTGTCGGCGGAAGCTGAGACAGAGCACCATATCATTCACGCCAGAGGATTTCTGTGGAGCTCCAAAACCGACATAATTTTAAGGTGTTAGGGACGTTTTGTGGAAAACGGGTGGAATGGTGCGGGCGGGGGGACTCGAACCCCCACGGGCTTGCGCCCAACAGATTTTAAGTCTGGTGTGTCTACCATTCCACCACGCCCGCATCCGGCGCTGCGGTAAGTCATGCCGCCAGCTCAGTCTAGCTACGCGGCCCGTGGGCGAAAAGGCTAAAGCTCTGTCTCGTCCGAATTTTCGATCGCACCATTGTCAACGGGCAGCAATCTGTCGCGCTCCTTGAGCCAGGGGTTGAGCTTGAGGGCTGCGCGCAAGGTCTCTTGACCCTCGTCAATACGGCCGAGCTCCATCAGAACCAGTGCACGGCCCGTCAAAGCGCCGATATGATCGGGCGTTATGTCCAAAGTACGGTCAAGATCGGCCAGCGATTCTTCCTGAGCGCCGTTGATGAAATTGACGAAGGCGCGCTGGTTGTAGCCTTCCGCATAATGCGGGCAGTAGTCGATCAGCGCGTTGAAATCCGCGAGAGCGCCCCTGAGATCAAGGGAGGCGCGCCGCTCCAGACCGCGCTGCAGGATCTCCTGCGCGGTCTTATCGGGCGCTGTGGCCCAGATTTCCCAAAGCTCATTGTTGAGATCGCGCGCCACCGTCTCATTCGGGGCATCGGCCACCAAGGCCATCAATTCGCTATGCCGCTCTGTTCTCTCAGGTACGGGCGGGCATTCGGCCAGTGCGAGGGTCGGGGTCAGGCAGACAGCAATCAAAAAGCGTAGCATGGTCGCAATAGGAGCGGAGAATGCCCCGCTGGGTCAAGAGCAATCTCTTCACATTTTGGATGCTGGCAGAGCGGCTCAGTCGCGCGTCCCGGAGAACCGCGCCTGCCAGTCTTCACGCTGCTCATCAGTGATCTTGGCAAAGCTCACCTCGGGCACGGTGAAAGGATGGCCTGCGGGCAGGGCAGTCAGCGCCTCGCCAATATCATCCGGCCAACTTGTATCGAGCGTGTTCATCGCACAGAAGAACTGCGCGGCGGCATCGGGGATGAAGGGGGCCGACAAAACGCCATAGAGCCGGATGAGGTTGAGCGACAGGCGGATCTGCATCTGCGCCTTTGCCTCATCGGTCTTGATCGTGGACCAGGGTGCCTCGGCCTGCACATATTCATTTCCCAGCGTCCAGATCGCGCGCAGGTCGGCTGCGGATTTACGCAGCTCCATTGCGTCCATATTCGCTTCATAGCT
Source organism: uncultured Rhodobacterales bacterium (assembly GCA_964352845.1). Taxonomy (GTDB): domain Bacteria; phylum Pseudomonadota; class Alphaproteobacteria; order Rhodobacterales; family Rhodobacteraceae; genus Litoreibacter. The sequence continues at coordinate 10,903 of CAYGUB010000038.1, forward strand.
GCGGATGCGCGCCGCAAGCGCTGCGATCAACGCCTCTTCAGGCGCGCCATACGTGCCGCCCTCAGGCACGGTCTCGCCGAATTTGGAGCGGCAGAATTTCGTGATCCGCGAGACGAAATTGCCCAGCACATCGGCGAGATCCTTGTTCACATCGGTCTGGAACGCCTCCCAGGTGAATTCGCTATCCGAACTTTCCGGCGCGCGCGACAAAAGCCACCAGCGCCAGTAATCGGGCGGCAAGATCTCAAGCGCCTGATCCATGAAGACGCCGCGTCCCTGCGAGGTCGAGAACTGGCCACCGTCATAGTTGAGGTAGTTGAAGCTTTTGATGTAATCGACCAGCTTCCACGGCTCGGCGCTGCCCATGATCGTGGCCGGGAAGCTCAATGTGTGGAAAGGTACGTTATCCTTGCCCATGAATTGTACATATTTTACATCCTGCGCGCCCAGATCGGTGCGCCACCAGCGCTGCCATTCGGTATCGGGCTGGCCGCGTTTGTCGGACCATTCCTTGGTGGCCGCAATGTATTCGATGGGCGCGTCGAACCAGACATAGAAGACCTTACCTTCCATACCGGGCCATTCACGCTCGCCATCCTTGACCGGGACGCCCCAATCAAGGTCCCGTGTGATGCCGCGATCCTGCAGGCCGTCGCCGTCATGGAGCCATTTTCTTGCTATTGAGGTCGTCAATACCGGCCAGTCCGTTCTGCTGTCGATCCAGTCCGACAGCCGGTCCTTGAGCTGGCTCTGGCGCAGGTAGAGATGTTTGGTCTCGCGCTGTTCAAGATCGGTTGAGCCAGAAATTGCGCTGCGCGGCTCGATCAGATCGGTCGGGTCAAGCTGCTTGGTGCAGTTCTCGCATTGATCGCCGCGGGCCTTGTCATAGCCGCAATTGGGGCAGGTCCCTTCGATGTAGCGATCAGGCAGGAAGCGATGGTCGGCATGCGAATAGACCTGCTTTTCCGCGCGCTCCTCGATCAGGCCTTCGGCTTTGAGCCGGCCTGCGAAATGCTGGGTCAGTGCGTGGTTCTGGGGGCTCGACGAGCGACCGAAATGATCAAAGCTGAGCCTGAACCCATTGGCGATCTCGGCCTGGACGGCATGCATTTCGGCGCAATATTCGGCGACGGGTTTGCCTGCTTTTGCGGCGGCAAGCTCGGCCGGGGTGCCGTGCTCATCGGTGGCGCAGATGAACATCACCTCCGCCCCGCGCGCGCGCATGTAGCGGGCATAGAGATCGGCGGGGAGCTGGGAGCCGATCAGGTTTCCCAGATGCTTGATCCCGTTGATATAGGGGATTGCGGAAGTGATCAGAATGCGCTGCATGCGACGTCGCCTTTTTCGGTGGTTCGACTCAATTAGCGGATGGGGCAGCGGGTTGGAAGGGCGGGATCATGCCTCCGGCGGGGATATTTTTCGCCAAAAGAAGCGGGTGAGGTTCATTTGCTGTCCCGGTGGCGGCGCAGGAGGCGGCCGATCAGGAAGGAGGTGCGCGGCGCGTAGACATAGGGTGTGCGGCTTGAGGATGTGGGGCGTGCGCGCAGGCGTGTAAGGCCGAAGATGATGAGAAGCGCGTGGCCTGCTGCGACCAGGTAGAACAGGGCGGCCGGGCCGAAGGCGTCGATCAGGGTTGAGGCCAGGAGCGGTGAGGCGATGGCGCCAAGCGCGAAGAGAAACATCAGGGCGGCGGAAAGCTCCACCCGTTCCTCCGAGGTTGCGAAATCATGTGCGTGGGCTGCGGCGACTGAATAGATGGGGAAGGTCGTGAAGCCGAAGAAGGCCGCCGCAAGCAGGATGGCGGAGGGCGATGTGGCGGTGGCGGTGGTCAGGATGCAGGATATAATGGCTGCGATGGACAGTCCTATGAGCACCGTCCGGCGGTCATATTTATCGGCCAGCCAGCCAGCGGGATATTGCGCCACGGCGCCGCCTGCCACGAAGGCTGCGAGGAAATAGCCGATCTGATCGGCGCGCAGCCCGACGTCCTGGCCATAGATCGGGCCCACCATTCGGAACGCCGCACTGGAGAGGCCCGCGACGATCACGGCGGCGGCTCCCAGCGGTGATTTTGTGAAGGCCAGCATGGGATGGAGGCGCGGTGCTTCGGGCGTGTCCGGCTGGCTGGCCTTTGTCAGGGTGAGCGGCAGGATCGAGGCGCAGCACAGGATGGCCAGCAGGTTGTAGGACACATAGCTTGCAGGCTCGAGCACGCCGATCATCAGTTGCGCGACCAGCGAGGCGCCCATGTCGACAATGCGGTAAGTGCCCATGGCGCGGCCTCGGGTCGTGTTGGTTACTTTGGCCTGCAGCCAGGCTTCGACCACTGTGTAGCAGCCGGCGACGCATAGGCCCGACATGACCCGCATGCCGGCCCAGGCATAGGGGTTGACGATCAGCATATGGGCAAGCAGGCCGATTGCTCCGGTGGCTGTGAAGGCCGCGAAGGCGCGTGAATGTCCGACCGAGCCCATCAGGCGCGGGGCCCACCAGCAACCGATGAAAAAGCCGAAGAAATGCGCCGAGCCGAGCAGGCCAATCTGTGCACGGGAGAAGTCCAGCGCGAGGCCCGAGAGCACGTCGAGCGGCCCGACACCCCCGGAGCTGAGTTGCAGGAAGACCACCGATAAAAACAGGGCCGCGAAGGAGAGGAGGAGGCGCATGGGAACCGTTCGCTGTGCTACCCTGGTGTGATGGCGGCGGCGTGCGCGGATTGCTGAGACGTTTTCGACCTGGCTGTGTCGTTTTTCGCGCCGTTACGGTTGGCGGATCCGCGCCACGATATCAAGCTGCACCTGATCATCGACCAGGCTGGCATAGCCCGATGCGCCGAATGCGCTGCGGCTGACAACGCTTGAGAGGCGGAAGCTGAGTTGGCGGAGGTCCCCGGCCTGGGTGCCGCGCTGGCGGAACAGTGCGGCGCGCAATGTAACGGGGCGGGTGACGCCGCGCAGGGTCAGCTCCCCCGTGATCTGGGCGCCGTCAGACAGGCGGCCTGTGCCGTTGAGCCGAATGGCGGTGGAGCGAAAGCGGATCGTTGGATGGCCCGCTGCATCCAGAACCGAGCGGCCCTTGAGCGCTTCTGTGGCAAAGATCAGCCCGGCCCGGGCGCGGGTGACATCAAGTGTGACATCGACGCTGGAGCGGCTCAGGTCATCAAAATCGATCGTAATCTGCGCCTGCCGGATCGGCATGGAGCCGCGGGTCTCGGCCCCGCTTAGTTTATAGATGAAACCCACCTCGGATTTATCGGGTTCAAGCAGATAGGTTTGCCCGGCCATGGCGGCAGAGCAGGCAAGCCAGAGTGCGAGAGTGACCATCAGTGACCGCATGGAGCGCCCTTTCATCTCTTGGCATAACGCCGGCATCTCCTAGCATAGCGCCGGGTCGCGCGGTGTCAGGTGACGCTTTGGTGAGCGGCGCGGTTATCGCAGCGCGGAGAGGAAATGTCGGTGCAGATCCTCCTGATCATCACCCATGCAATGATCCGTATTGAACGATACCGACCATCCGGTTTCGGTAAGAAAGAAGATCGTGCTGGTATTGTCGAGCCGGTCTCGTGAGCAGATCGTGCCGTGATGGGTAATAAAATAGGGCGGCGCGTCGCCGAAATAGGACATGCCCATGCCGTAGCGTTCATCCTCATAGGCCTCGGCCAGTGGGTAGTCATGTGGGCGGCGGGCCAGCGGGCGGTCCTGCCCGAACCAGGAGAGCGCGAATTTCAGGTATTGCTCGGCCGAGCCATGCCAGCCGCCCCAGGCGCCAAGCCCGCCCAGCGGGCCTTCGTAGGAAATCTCGGTCGCGCCTGTTGGGCGCAGCACCTTGTCGCGGCATTCGGCCTCGTAGCCGCGATCATCGCTCAAGGCAGACATCAGCCCGCCCATCAGCGCGTAGTTGCCATTGTTGTAGAAATACTGGCCACGCCTGCCGGACACCGCCCGTTCGCTCAGCGCCTCTTTGGCGTAATAGACATCAAGCGGCGTCTTACTCAACCGGCCAAATCTGAGCGCGCGACCGCCCTGGGTTTTGTCGGGGTTCATCCCGCTGGTATGGGTGATCAGATGGGCCACCGTCATGCGGCGTGCATGCTCGGGAATGGCAATGGCGACCCGGTCCAGGACGGGGGCCAGCGTGCCGAGGCTGAGATCCAGTGGCAGGCGGCGTTCGGCCATCATCTGGCCCAGACAAACGGCTGCGATGGATTTGCTGAGCGATGCGAGATTGACCCGCGTCTCCGCTGGCATCCCAATCCCGTCAGGGAAGATCACGGCCCCCTTATGGCCGATGGCCAGTGCCGTCCTTGGATTATCCTGCTCAAGCGCCCAGAGGCGCCAGACGGTTGCAATGCGCGACATGATATCGAACTCGGCCCGGTGCGGATCGCGGGCAGGGGTCTCGGGCGGCGCGCCGAAGGACGGGGTTGCGGGCGATTGTGCCTGAGCCGCTGATGCAATGCAAAACGCGTGGATCAGGGTGAACAGGCAAACAAGGGAAAAGCGCATAGGAAACCGTGCTGAGTGATACCCGGTCCATTCAATCCGTGCCTTGCGCCAAATTGCAA
>CAYGUB010000039.1:0-1792 GCA_964352845.1 uncultured Rhodobacterales bacterium
AGCTGGTCAAGATCATTGAACCCCGCAGGCGCGAGCCGTTCGGAATTGTCGATCAGCAGGGCCACTTCGGCGAAATTGCGCGCGGGCCGCGAGGCGGTGCCCGCAAAGATCACATCCTCCATCCCGCCGCCGCGCATGGCTTTTGGGCGGTTCTCCCCCATCACCCAGCGCAGGGCTTCGAGCAGGTTGGATTTGCCGCACCCATTCGGGCCCACAACGCCGGTCAGCCCGTCAGCGATGATCAGGTCGGTCGGGTCGACAAAGCTTTTGAAGCCAGCCAGTCTGAGTTTTGAGAAGCGCACCGGGTCTCTCTTGGGATAGGAATCGGAGATTTGTCTGGCGATTGTTTTCCGAAGGGCCCCGCCTGTCAACGCGCAACCCCCGGATATGGGGGATATCGGCAGGTTATCCCCAAGATGTTGAAGGTATTTGCCGCAAGAATTGCTGCGAATTGCCCTGTTGCTGCCGCAGAGCCATGCGATTTTGACCCCGTGCTGAAGGGGGACTATCGAAATGCCGTCGCCAAATGATCTGTTGGCCTACTATCTGCTTGCGATCAATCTGGGGGCCTTTGCCCTGTTCTGGTCGGACAAGCGTCGCGCTGTCATGGCGGAATGGCGCGTGCCGGAACGCGACCTGCTCATCGTGGCCTTCATGGGCGGCTGGATTGGCGCAAAGATCGCACAGGCGCTGCTGCATCACAAACGCCCGGAGCTTACATTTGGCCTGCGGCTGAACGGTATCCCGCTGCTGTGGCTGCTCCTGTGCCTTGCGCTGATCCCCTCGGCGCGCGAAACGCTCATCGTATGGATTGCGACCTGACGCGCGTGTGGCTCAGCTTGCCAGAACCGTTTCGATCCTGGCACCTGTCTCCAGCGTTTTATGCACCGGGCAGCGATCCGCAATCTCAAGCAGACGGGCGCGCTGGGTCTGGTCCAGATCGCCTTCCAGGTAGATCTCACGGTGGAAACGATCAATCCGCGAATGCTCACCTTCGGCATCCTGCGCATGCATCTTGTCATGGGTGACATCGACCCGCACGTGATCCAGTTTCCATTGTTTGCGTCTTGCATACATGCGGATGGTCATGGTGGTGCAAGACCCCAGACTGGAGGCCAGCAAGCCATAAGGCGACATGCCCTGATTGGTCCCGCCATAGGCCAGCGGTTCATCGGCTTGAATATGGTGATGCGGGCCGGACTGGATGTCTTGCAGGAACCCCTTGGGATCGACCTCTGTCACACGGACAACCCCTTCGGGCGCGCCAATGGGCGGCGCAGGCGGGCGCAGGTCCAGATATTTTGACGCCCAGGCGCTGATCACATCGGCAGCATATTCCGCATCCTGCGTGCGCGAGATCAGGTGATCGGCATCACACAGGGTTACAAAGCTTTTGGGGTGTTTGGCATGCATGAAAATCTGCGTTGCGTTCTCGATCCCGACCACGTCATCTTTCGGGGCATGCAACACCAACAGCGATTTGCGCATCGAGGCGATGGCAGGTCCCAGATTTTCGGCGCTCACATCATCCACGAAGGCCTTGCCGATCCGCATGGAACGCCCGCCCAGCATGACCTCGCCCACGCCTTGTTGCTGTATCTCGGGCAGCACGGAGGCAAAGTTATGTGTGACATGCTCCGGATCAAAGGGCGCGCCGATTGTGACCACGGCGCGGGCGCTTTCGATCTTGCCCGCAGCTTTGAGGATGGCCGCCCCGCCCAGCGAATGCCCGATCAGCAAGCTGGGCGCTTTGCCGATGACTGAAAGAAGGCGCGCTGCCAGAACCAGAACA
>CAYGUB010000039.1:1802-15368 GCA_964352845.1 uncultured Rhodobacterales bacterium
CCGCGATCCCGATCCCCGACAGACGCGCCGCGATCCGTTTTGCGGCCGCGATATCCTTGGAGCAGGTGAAACAATGAGCAAACAGCGCCGTCGTCAGATGCGGGCCGTCCGGCATATCCAGACGTGCGGCCAATTCCGCACCTGAATGGCCGGTAAATGTCAGTTTCTCCATGCCCATCGGCGACTCCTTGCGTTGCGCTCGCGAGAATGGGGATGGATGCGATTCACCTCAAGTCATATGACAGCATTGTCACGAGATGGTGACAGAATGGCAGCCGCCCTCATCAGGTCACGCGATTGACCTTGCGATAGAGTTCAGTGTCCCATGTCCTGTTGACCAGAATTTCTTCCAGCACATCGACCGCCGCGAGCACGTCACTTGCGTCGATGAAAAGCGGCGTGAAGCCAAAACGCATCACATCGGGCGCGCGGAAATCGCCGATCACTCCGCGCGCGATCAGGGCCTGCATCGCCGCATAGCCATTGGCAAATGAGAAGGAGACCTGGCTGCCCCGCACCGCCCCGTCGCGCGGGCTGATCAGGGTCAGATCGGGGCACCGCGCCTCAACCTGCGCAATGAACAGATCGCAAAGTTCGACAGAGGCTGCGCGCACTTGCGCCATGGTGATGCCCTCCCAGACCTTCAACGCCTCTTGCAAAGCAGCCATTTGCAGCACGGGCGGTGTGCCCACGCGCATCCGCTCGGTCCCCGGGGCAGGCCTGTAGGCCAGATCAAAAGCAAAGGGCGCTTCATGCCCCAGCCAGCCGGCCAAAGCGGGCTGGATACTGTCTGCCAGATCGGGCCGAACATAGATAAAGGCCGGCGCACCGGGTCCGCCATTGAGATATTTGTAGCTGCACCCGACCGCAAATTCGCAGCCCGAGCGTTCGATCTGCACATCAACCGCGCCTGCGCTATGGGCAAGATCCCAGACCATGACCGCACCGGCATCCTGCGCGGCTTTCGTGATCGCATCCATGTCATGCTTGCGGCCCGTGCGGTAATCGACCTCTGTCAGCATGACCACGGCGATTGTCTCATCAATCGCATCAATCACCGCCTCAGGCGCGACAGTGTTCAGGGCATAGCCTTGGTCTTTCAGCGCGACCAGCCCCTCGGCCATATAGAGATCGGACGGGAAATTACCGGTATCGGACAGGATGCGCTTTCGCTCAGGCCGCATCGCAAGACCAGCCGCCAGCGCCTGAAACACCTTGATTGACAGCGTATCGCCCATCGTGACCGAGCCTGCGGGCGCCCCGATCAATCTTGCCACCATGTCACCTACCCGGGCGGGCTGGTCCATCCAGTTGCAGATATTCCAGCCCTTGATCAGCTGGCCACCCCATTGCGACACCACGGCATCGTGCACCGCCTCGGCCACGCCTTTGGGCAGAGGGCCCAGAGAATTACCGTCCAGATAAATCATGCCCTCGGGAATATCGAAAAGCTCTTTTCTGGGCAGCGTCATCTACAGGCCTCCTCTCAGGGTCCAAAGCACGGGGAACAGGCCGCCCTCTGGCATGCGGCGCACAGATCGCCGCCATCGCTCATAGCGCCGGTATGAAACATCCCCGCCCCGTCTACACGCGCGATCCAATGCGTCGCTCATCCCAGCATTTCTTGCGTCAGGCGCCCTTGCGGGTCCTGCAAAGAGGCGATGACATCGAAATGATGCCTGCCGGGATCGTAGACCGACCGGATGGGCGCGCCCTTGGCAGCCCAGCGCTCCACAATCATCCGGGTCTGGCGCAGGAATTCGGGACGTTCCTGATCGCCCACCACGAAACTCATCGGCACGCCCCCCGCCGGATCCAGTTCCACCGGGCTCTCGGCCAGCGCCTCGGCCTCCGTCAGGCGCAGCTTTTCGTTCATCCTGGTGCCCAGTAGCGGGGTCAGGTGATGCACGCCACTGATCGAGACGGCGCGTGAAATCCGGTCTATCACCCCTGTAGGCAACAGGCCCTGACACATCATGCGCGTCACCAGATGCCCGCCTGCCGAATGCCCCGCCAGGGCAAGCGGTCCAGGCTGGGAGGCGGCGATCCTCGTGACCGCACGCGCAATTGCACAGGAGATCTCGCCAATCCGGGCCTGCGGGGCGAGCGGATAGCTGGGCATCGCAACGGCCCAGCCGCGTTGCAGGCAGCCGGAGGCGTAATGCGACCAATAGGATTTGTCGAAGCGCAGCCAATAGCCGCCATGCACGAAGATCACTGTTCCCCTGGCCGGTCCATCGGGGCGAAACAGATCGAAGCTTTCGCGCGGGCCGGGTCCATAGGGCTGACCGATATCTGCCCGACCGGCGGCGAGCAGCGATTTGCGCGCGGCTTCGGCCTGCTCAGCCAATTGTGCAGGAAGGTCTTGCGATCCCGCGACATAGCCGGAATTGTCAAAAGCATCGTCCCAATCGATCCCGGTCATTGCGCCTGCTCCTTCATGTGCATCGGCCCCTCGCGCCAGCGCGGCAACCCGTAGCCCGTCACTCTCACGACATCAATCACCTTGACGCAACGCGCGGGACGTTTGGCCGGCGCCTGCCTCAAAAGTCCCCTCGGCTCAGGCCAGAGTGGCGAGCCTTGATGTGACGCGCATCGACATCTTGCCTGAAGCCCCCAAGGTTGACGATCTGTCTCAATGCGCCCGCGTCGTAATGGCAATCGTTGCGGGTACAGATCGCAGTTTGTCGTTGAAACACGGCCCGCAGCCTTTAGGCTAACGGTCTGAGGTTCAGGAGCGCGCCATGACAAGACCATCGCTGAAGGGCTGGAACCATATGCCCGATGCGCCGCTGCAGGTGTCGCCCCTCTTCCAATGGCCGTTGAGGCCCGCTGCGATCCTCAGCTGGTTCTGGCAGTCGTGGTTTCTGATCTCGGAGCGGCTGATCATCGTGGGGCTGGCCTTCATCTCCTTCTACTGGTTCCAGCCACCGCTTGCCGAGACCAAGACCCTTGCTCCGGGCTGGATCGCGCAGACATATATCCGCAATCTGGTGCTGATGAGTGTCGTGGCAGGCGGCTTGCATCTCTATTTCTACAGCTTCACCAAACAGGGACAGAGGCTGAAATTCGACCCGCGCCCACTAATGAAAGAGGGGCGGCAATTCACCCTTGGCGGACAGATCCGGGACAATATGTTCTGGACATTGGCCAGCGGGGTGACGGTCTGGACGGGTTACGAAGTGCTGATGTTCTGGGCCATGGCCAATGGCTACGCCCCGGTTCTGACATGGGCTGCCAGCCCCGTCTGGTTCATTGCCCTGTTCTTTTTGATACCCGTCTGGGAGAGCTTCTATTTCTACTGGATACACCGGCTGCTGCATGTGCCGTTTCTCTATAAACACGTCCATGCGCTGCATCACCGCAATATCAATGTGGGGCCCTGGTCCGGCCTGTCGATGCATCCGGTCGAGCATGTGATCTTTCTGGGCTCGGTGCTGATCCATTGGATCGCTGCGGCGCATCCGGTGCATATCCTGTACCATCTGCAATATTACGCGCTGACCGCCGCCACGACCCATACAGGATTTGAGGGTCTTCTGGTGGCCGATAAGAACCGCCTGAAGCTGGGCACGTTTCATCACCAGATGCATCACCGCTATTTCGAATGCAATTACGGCTCGCTGGAGATCCCATGGGACAAGCTGTTTGGCTCGTTCCATGATGGCAGCCAGGCCGCCGATGCCCGCATCAGGGAGCGGCGACGGGCCATGTAAGGCCTTATAGCGTCTGACGAAATACCTGAAATATCACGCATCACGTAACGCGCCCAAAATCTTTGATTTCAGGCAGTGTTACGTGATTGAGGCTTTTTGGCATGACGCTCTAGCTGGTCAGCGTCTCTTCGATCCAATGCGACAGAGGATATCCGCGATCGGTATCCTCGAGGATCACTGTGCCCCCGTCAGACAAGGTCAATCGGGTGTCGTCTCCCATCTGATCAACCGAGACGAGGCTGACGCCATCCAGCGCGATCCGGTCAAAATAGGTGAAATCCGTAACCGTCGCCGTGCCGATCCCCGCCTCAAAGATGAACACATCGCGGCCGCGGCCGCCGGTTGCGGTATCATCGCCGCCGCCCAGCGTGAGCCGGTCCGCGCCGTCACCGCCCGACAGCACATCATCGCCCGCGCCGCCATAAAGCACGTCACGCCCCGCGCCGCCATGGAGCGCGTCCTCTCCGTCACCGCCTTCGAGCAGATCACGCCCCGCGCCACCGAAAAGTCGGTCCGCGCCCACGCCCCCATAAAGCGCGTCACGCCCCGAGCCGCCATAAAGCACGTCATCTCCGTCACCGCCTTCCAGCAGATCACGCCCTGAGCCACCAAAAAGCCGGTCATCGCCATCGCCGCCATAAAGCGCGTCGCGGCCAGAGCCGCCGCGCAGCTCGTCATCGCCGTCCATACCAAACAGCTTGTCGGCACGGTCGCGGCCATGGATCACATCATCGCCCAATCCCCCTTCCAGCCGGGAGGCCTGACCGGGCGCATCCCGGATTGTCTGGCCGAATTCCAACTCATATATCGCCGTTGTTCCGGAGACCTCAAAGGAGACGGCAATCGAAGGGTTGCCGGTGGGGCTGTCTTCGGCGGGAATAAACTGGATGATCTCGGGAGAGATATTTCCGTCCGCAGCACTGTCGATATACTGAAGGAATTTCGAATTGGCCGGATCGGATATATCATAGATCATGATGCCGGAATCCCGCTCCAGCCCTATGAAAGCCAGCGTCTTGTCACCAATTTTCCCGGTCGTGATCGCCTCAGGCTCCGGCCCTTTATTGTCAGATCGGGTCTCATCGACAAAATCAGGATCTCCGGAGGGGAAATTATCATTATTGAACGCATTGGGCACCCGGTTGGCCGCGATAAACTGCTCGAACTGGTCACCGCTGTCGAAGACCACATTGCCCTGCAGATCAAAGATCGTGAAGGATCGCGCACCGTAGGCGTTTAGCTCATCGATATCGCCATCCCCGTCGGTATCACCATCAATTATCGAGATGTTGAGGCGGGAGAGATCCTTGCCCTGCGCTTGCAGCGCCTTGATCTCGGCCACGAGTGCCGCGTCAAACCGTGCGCCCGGGATTTTTCCGGCAAGCACATCCCCGACACGGGCCGCATCGCTGACTTCCAGAAAATCAGTGCGGTCATCGCCCTCATTTGCCGTCAAAAGGTAGGTCTGCCCATTGATGGAAGCCGTGGCAATCGCATCGGGCATGTAGAGCCCCTTTACCGGCACCGTCTGGATATTGATCTCCCCATCCGCATCGTTGAAATCGAGCCCGTTGCCCACAGCCGAGTGATCCTTGGTGCCAAGCCCGATTATCCTGGTGAAACTGCGGCTTTCCAGATCGAACTCGGCAATCGCGTTGGCCTCCTGGAGCGATACATAAAGCTTGCCATTGGCGGCATCCTCGGCCACGAATTCCGGCTCAAAATCGACCGAGGGCAGCTTGCCGGGAAAGATGCGCACCCCATCCGCGCGCAATGCGTCGACCTGATCGTCGAAACCTTCAAACCCGAAGGTCTCGACCGTGCCGGATGCCACATCGATGATGGAGATCGAGCCCGGCGCATCAGGGCCGTCCGGCTCACCCTCATTGGCCACAAAGATGGACTTGCCGTCTTCCGAGAAGGTGAGCTGGTCGGGCAAATTGCCAACCTCGACCTGTCGCAGCGGCGAAAGACTGTGGCTGTCAAAGATCGCAACCACGCCATTGCTGGGCCCGGCTGTTCCATCAGCGATATCCACGGCGACCGCGACAAGACCGCTGCGGGCGCTGACCGATTGGATGCCGTTGAACCCCGGGATGGATGTCAGACTGATACCGCCCGCAGGCTTGCCTGTCGCCTGATCGAAGATGTCGATGCGACCTTCAAAACCATTGGTGACAAACAAGCGACCGTCGCTGACGGAGACCACTTCCGAGCCCCCCTCGCCCGACAAGCTGTCGGCCCGTGCAACCTGACGCGTGCCAAGACTGTCGTTTTGCTCGATATCGGGGTCACGATCCTTGTGGCGAAACACAGATCGATAGCCCCAATAACCTTTCCAGCCGGAAAACCAATAACTCATACCCAGTCACCCCATACTTATCTTCTACACCGTAAGCAGCCCAGGCGGTCATACAAGTGACGCGCCTTTTTCAGCACAGAGCTGCAGTCTTATTTCTCCACCCAAAGCTCGACCCGTCGATTGATGGTTCGACCATTGGCTTCTGTATTGCACACGGCGGGCGCAAGCTCTCCGTAGGCTTTTTGTTCAAACAATATCCCGTCGAGCCGCTGCCCGGCCAGCTCTTCGATAGAGCGCGCAACAGATTGAGCGCGCCGCGTTGCCAGCTGAAGATTGTTTTCAAAGCCGCCCACGCTGTCGGTAAACCCGGTAATCGCCACGCGGGTCCCGCCGGGCAGGCCTTCGAGATAGGTGATCAGACGCTCCAGATCGTTTAGCTCTTTACCGCCCAGCGCGGAAGAGCCGGTGGGGAAGCGCACCGTGGTGGACAGCCGGTCCCAGTTGGGCAGGTCGTCGCGCATCCGGTTGGCCAGCTGCAGCTCGGCCTGTGTGGTCAGATCATTGAGGAGATTGTCGAACCGGCTTTGCGGCTGTGCCTGACGCTCAACGGCGAAATTGACAAAGTTTGATTGCGCGATGGCGTCATCGGCCGCAGGCGAGAGGACATATTGCAAGAACCGCTGTGCATCCTCGTTCAGACCGCCGGGGCGATTATAGAGATAGAGGCGGCGACCAAGCGGATATTCCTCGGTTTTAACCGCAAAGTCGGTCGCCGTCGAAGTGATCCCGCATTCGCTGGTCAGGCTGATCCGGTTCAACCCTTCGGAATAGGCAAAGCCCACATAGCCGATCGCATTGGGATCCGCCCGGACCGCTGCTGCCATCTCGGGGTTATCGCCACCGGGATAGGTGACGCGCTCGGCCAGTTCGGCCTGATGGTTAAAAACGGCCAGCTCAAAAACGCTGCGAGTGCTTGAGCCGTCTTCGCGCGATAGCACGGTGATCGGCGCATCGCGCCCGCCGACTTGCGACCAGTTGGTGATCTGGCCCAGATAGATCGCCCCGATCTGGTCGAGATCCAGATCGCGGACCGTGTTGGACGGGTGGGTGATCACCGCGAGGCTGTCGACGGCGATCACTGTCTCATTTGGGGTGTTGCGCAGATCGCCCACACCGGCTGCGATCAGCCGCTGTGTTTCTTCGTCGCGCGGTTGCCGGGAGGCCATGCCGAACTCGGCCGTGTTCGCCTCAAGCGCGTCAAACGCATCGCCGGAGCCCGTGGAATTGGCAAACAGACTGGTGGCTTCCTCGCCAGCGCTATCAACATAGGAGACATAGGCCTCCGTCTGCGACAGATCGGTCCGCCGGGGCGTCGCACCCAGATAATCCGCGTAATCCTCCAGCAGATAGGGCAACAGGCCCAAACCCACCGTGTCCGACCCTGCAAACCGGACCTTGGCAGCATCTGGATCAACCGGTTCGGCCTCCGGCCGTGCCGCGACCACCGGTGCCGCCTGAGGCGCGGTCGGGGCCGATTGCACGGTCTCGCCGCCCACAAGGGTCAGGCCGGTCGGGCAACCCGGGCCAACGCAGGTGACGTCTTCAATCTTCATGCGCATGATGCCAAGGCTCTGGGTGCTGACGACGTACTGATTGTCATCGATATCCTGCAACGTGCCTGCGACCCGGAAGGTCTGGTCGGGCGAGACCATCAAAACCTCTCCACCGCGCTGGAATGCGGGCTCGAAACTGGGGCAGGCAGCGCCCTCGCAGATGCTGCCATCCGTGGGGATCTGTATCTCTCCGGCGGATGTGGAGATGGTGTAGAATTCATTCGTCACGCCCAGCAATTCGCCTGTGACGGAGCCTGCATTGGCGGCCATATTGATTGTCACCGTCTCGCTACCTTGCGCAGCCGCAAAGCCCGTCAACAAGCCGATACAGGCAGGCGCCAGAAACGCGCGCCGCCGAACGGATCGCACTGACAGCTTGTTGGAAAAAACTCCGGAGATTGACGTGGCGCTCATCATGAATCTGACCTTTTTAAGCGGCTCTATGACAGGTGATCCTTTTTTAGGCAACGAGCAAGTTTTGCCTTCCGAACACCGCCTAACCTGAAACTGCGTGACTGCCCAAAAGCGGATATTTGGCCCGGGGGTGATCGGACCAAAGGCAATATGGCGCTGTTAGGGATGCGTCCATATAGCCAGTTCTATCTAATCCTGTATTCCCTCCCCGGGTCAAGCGGGCAACCTACAAGAATCTTACCGGCTGACCGGCCACGCGGAATGGATGGGGCGTCGCACCGGACCGAACGCGTGATACCATCATCGACCGAGATGTTCGCCCCAGACGATGGCCCCCGGCCAGCCGCCAGAGCGTGCGCGCTGTTGGCGCCCAAGCCCGGGGCCCCGGCGGGGATCAGTCCGGCTTCGGTCATCGGATATCGCCTGCTCTCTTGCAACATCACTCTTTTGCAACATCGTCGGCGTTCAGGTTCAGATGCGCCACGCCGCTTTCGCCCAGCTTGACCGAGGCGAAGGGCCCGCCGTGATGGGTATTGCCAGGGTCTTGCGGGTCCAGCGGGTCATTCTCGGCGTAGATCTGTGCAGCGAACTGTTCGGCGTTATCCTTGGGCCGGTAGCCCAGATGCTGAGCCTTGCTGTTATCAACAGGGGCGCGGTCATTGTTGGACACGCCATAGATCACCGAAAACCCTGTGATCGGCGTGTCGATGGCGCGCTGCACCAGCTGGATCAGATCGTCATAGGACAGCCAGGTGCCCACAGCCCGCGGGTTGGAGACCTGCGCGCAGGACAGGATGCGCATGCAGACCGCCTCGAGCCCGCGCTTGTCCCAATACATGCTCGCCAGATCCTCGGCGAAACATTTGGCAAGCCCATAGAACGTGTCGGGCTTATGGGGGGCATCAATGCCAATGAAATCGGTCTTCTTATGCATCCCCACGGCATGGATCGAAGAGGCATAGACGACGCGGCGCAGCTTGTTGCGATAGGCGGCTTCCCAGATATTATAGGCGCCGATGAAATTGGGTCCAAGCAGGGTCTCGAATGGCGCCTCGTCACCGATTGCGCCGAAATGGACAACCATATCCGCGCCTTTCAACAGATCGACCATCGCGTCAAGATCGGCCAGATCGGCTTTCACATAGCTCTCATTGGGGTGCAGCTTTGCTGGCGGGTCCAGAATGTCGGTCGATACGAACGCGTCGCACATCTTCGACAAGGGCTCCCGCAGATAGGATCCAAGACGACCAGCGGCTCCGGTCAGGACGAGTTTTTTCATCTGTCAGGTCTTTCTGTTGAGTTTGGCAAGGCCGTCAGCAATAGAGTCTATTGCCTGGCCCTGCACATGAAGCGAGGCATGCACCGTGATCGCTGCGCCGAAATTGCTGCACAGAGTTATCCACAGCCCGGCCTGCGTCTGGCGCGCGGCCAGCGGACAGGGGACGGGGTAATCGCCAGCGTTCATCAAATAACCGCCTTTTCGACGATCTTTCGGCCCGCCGGGATGCGGTCGAAATGGAACTGGGTCATGTCCAGTGTTTTGTAGCGGCCATGAACCATGATCTCCGCCGTGCCGCGCCCCATGGCTGGGGATTGTTGCAGACCGTGGCCGGAAAATCCGTTGAGGAAATAGAAATTCTCGATCTCCATATGCGGCCCGAGGATCGCATTGTGATCGAACGTGTTATAGGCGTAGTGACCGGCCCACTCGGACTGCACCTTGATCGCCTCGAACTGAGGGATCCGCGTGGCGAGAACCGGCCAGATATGTGTCTCCCAGAGCGAGAAATCCATCGCGAAGTCATCGTACTCCACCGCCGGGTCGATCTCTGAATGGCCGCCCGCTTGGTAGGTCCCGCCACCTTTTTCGCGCACATGCACGCCGGATGGATCAATCGTCAGCGGCAGCTCCCGGTCCAGCGGCTTTTCTGCGGCAAACACCCAAGAATAGCGTTTGCGCGGCTCGACCGGAACCTCAATCCCGGCCATCCGGGCGGTGCGCGCAGCCCGCGGCCCCGAGGCGTTGAGCACCTGCCCGCAGGCAATGACCTCGCCCGATTTCAAGGTGACGCTGTCGACCCGGGTCCCGGCGACATTCCTGGTGATCGCCACGACCTCGTTTTCGATATATTCCACGCCGCGCTCACGCCCGGATCTGCGCCACCAGTCAAACACCGCCGTGCCGTCCCAGAACCCTTCATCGACCAGATTTATCGAGCCCAGAACGATATCCTCGACATTGTAGAACGGATAGGCCGCCGCGATCTGGTCGGGCGTCATCAGCTGGGTTGCAGCCCCCGCGGCCAGCTGCACTTTCTGGTTGTCACGCAGCACATCGGCGAAAGCCTCGTTATCGGCCAGGTACATGTAGCCAAATGAGCGAATTGAGAGTTCCGGCACCCGATCATCGCCCCCCATATAGCGGCGCAGGTTCTTGACGAAATCGGCTGCAAACTGGCTGATACGCACGTTCAGCTCGCCCGAAAACTGCTGGCGCATGCAGGAATTGGTATGGGTGGTGGAGGCGGTCTGGTAGCTCATATCGCGTTCCACGACGAGTACCTTGCCGTCGAAATCAGCGTCATCTGACAAAAACCAAGCGGCGGAAGAGCCCATCATGGCGCCGCCAATAATGACCACGTCATAGCTATTGGTTTTTGGCGTTTGCGCGTTCATTGCGCCTCCCCCTTCGCGATTGCCGCCTCGACCTCGGCGATCTCGGTGGCGGATAATTTGTAATCCCGCGCCGCAGTCTCGGGCGAAATGTAGCCCCGCGCAAGGTCCCGTTTGACCAGCTCCTTTGGCCGCTCCGCCGGATCGCCGTAGCCCGCGCCACCCGGGAAGGCCATCAAGACGCGGCGACCATGCGGCACGAATTGCTTGCCCTTGCCGCGCATCGCGGCCCCGTCATCGCGGGCAATGGTGGTGGCAGCCCCGGCCCCGCCTCCGCGACGCCCGCGCGCGGGATGATCGACACGATCAAACATTGCCTGAATGTCGAACTCATGCCCCTCCTGCGCGCCCACTTCCATATATTGACCGAGGCCCCCGCGCGTCTTGCCGACCCCGCCGGAATCCGGGCGCAGCTCCTTTCGCCAGATGATGACCGGGCCTGCATGTTCGGTAGCCTCGATGGGCATGGTCATCACACCTGACGGAAAGGCTGTCGCGTTCAACCCGTCATGTTCAGGCCGCGCGCCGGAGCCGCCGGAATTGAACGTCAGCACCTCGGAGCGCCGCGCGCCATCCGGTGCGGGGCCATCACTGCGGGGGCGCAGGGAGACCTGAAAATTGCACAGGCACCCCGCCCCTTCGGCAGGCACAAGCCCCGGCACGATCTTGTCGAATGCATCATAGACTGCGTCCGGGACGAAATGGCCCACGATATGGCGCAAGGCCACCGGTGCGGGATGCAGCGCGTTGACGATGGTGTTTTCGGGCGCAGTGATCTCGAAAGGCGCAAGCGAGGCCGCATTGTTTGGAATTTCCGGCGCGATGGCCACTTTCAAGGCGTAGCATGCATAGGCTTTTGTGTAGACCAGCGGGCAATTTATCCCCTTTTTATCCACACCCGACGTGCCGGTGAAATCGCAGACGATCCGGTCACGCTCCACGCTGATCTTCACCTTCAGCGTGATCGGTAGGTCGAACCCGTCCATCACCATTTCGCCTTCGGCGCTTGTCTGTGGCAAGGCTGCAATCCGCTCCAGCGTCGCGTGGCGGGAATTGTCGAGGATGAAGGTCGCGATCCCGTCGAGATCGTCGAGCGCGAATTCCTCCATCATGGCGATCAGGCGGCGGTGCCCGATCTCGTTGCAGGTGGCCAAGGCATAGACATCGCCGATCAGCTGGTCCGGCTCGCGCACATTGCCCCGGATGATGCGCGTGAGCGTCTCATCCACGCGGCCTTGATCGGCGAATTTCATGATCGGGATGTAAAGCCCCTCTTCATAGACCGAGCCGGCATCGGCCCCGAACCCACGCCCGCCAATATCCACGATATGCGCCGTGCAGGCAAAGAAACCTATCACAGAGCCCTTGTGGAAAGACGGCGTGACCATGGTGATGTCATGCAGATGGCCGGTGCCTTCCCATGGATCATTGGTGATATAGACATCGCCCTCAAAAATATTGTCGCGCCCGATCCGGCGGATGAAATGCGCAACCGCATCGGCCATGGCGTTGACATGGCCCGGTGTGCCGGTGACGGCCTGTGCCAGCATGCGGCCATGGGTGTCATAGACCCCGGCAGACAAATCACCCGCCTCCCGCACCGAGGTCGAAAACGCTGTGCGCACCAGCGCCTGGGCCTGTTCCTCCACGACCGAGATCAGGCGGTTCCACATGACCTGACAGGCGACTTCGGACTGTTTGCGTGCCATTGGGCTATCCCTTCGTGACAAGGTCAATGCAGCCATCAGGCTGGCAGATGGCGTCCCGGCTGGCGGGCACGATGATCGTGGTTTCGGCTTCGGTAACAGCTGCCGGACCGGGCGCGCACTGGCCTGGTTGCATCTGCTCGCGCGCGATCACGGCGGCATTGAGGTAACTGGCCTGCGCTGCGTCAAACAGCTTGCGGGTGCCGTGCCGCGCCGCGGTGCCAGCACCCTTGGCCTGCGCCAAGGCTGCGACCGGTTCGGGCGGCGTGGTGGCATTGACCGACCAGACCGTGATCTCGATATCCAGACCTGCGACGGGGCGACCGAACAGCTTGGTGTAGTCCTCGATAAACCGCGCCTCGAACGTGGCGGCGTCGGGGTGCATCGCCTGCTCTTGGGTCAGGTCAATCGGGATCTCCCAGCCCTGACCGGTGTAGCGCATATAGACCTTGAATTCCGACAGGATGGGGATGTTCTCATCGCAGGTCCGCACAAAGCCCGTGGCCTCGGCCTTCAGATCGGACAGAAGCGATTTGATGCGCGCAGCGTCAAAATCACTGAGCTTCATATAGACTGATCGGTTTGCCTCAAAACTGAAGGGCGCGCGCAGGAACCCGATGGCAGAGCCCACCCCCGCGCCCGGCGGAACCAGCAGGCGGTCCACGCCGAGTTTCTCGCACAGCCTGCCCGCATGCAGCGGCGCGGCACCGCCAAAGGCAATCATCGTGTATTCGCTCAGATCCTCGCCATTCTCGACCGCATGGACCCGCGCGGCATTGGCCATGTTCTCATCAATGACTTCGGCCAGACCAAACGCCGCCTCAACCGCGTCCATCCCCAGCGCATCGCCCAGATGGTCGCGCAAAGCGGTCTCAGCGCGGTCCGGGTCCAGTTTGATCGACCCGCCTGCGAAATTCTGCGCATCCAGTTTGCCCAGCACCAGATCAGCATCCGTCACCGCCGGGCGCGCACCACCGCGACCGTAGCAGGCGGGCCCGGGTTCAGATCCGGCGCTTTCGGGACCCACCCGGATCTGGCGCATCGCATCAACATGGGCCAGAGACCCGCCCCCCGCGCCCAACTCCACCATATCGATGACCGGAATGGAGATCCGCATCCCAGACCCCTTCTAGAACCGGTAA
>CAYGUB010000040.1:0-14997 GCA_964352845.1 uncultured Rhodobacterales bacterium
TTCCGGGTGCGCGACAACACGATTGTGCCACGCGCCTAAAGCGTCATGCGAAAAACCTGAATCACGTAACACTGCCTGAAATCAAAGATTTTGGGCGCGTTACGTGATGCGTGATGTTTCAGGTATTTCGTCAGACGCTATAAGCTACGGACTGCGCGGCTGTGATCAGCGCATGATGCAGCGTCGCGGCAGAGGCACGCGGACCGAGGATGCGGATATGGTCATTCGCCTTGCGCCGGATCACGAAACAGCCAAGCTGATGAATGACCGTGCGCCGCGCATCACCGGCCTGCATTTGGCGGATCGGGATCGCGCAAAGCCGTTCGGACAGGTCGGGCATCGCAGGGCCGGTGACATCGAAACAGACCCAGGCGCCGGTCTGTTCCGTCACCGAGGCCGCATCGCCCAGCCGGTCCTTCAACTGGTCTGCCAGCAATTCATGGCTCTCGCGGGGGGCGCCGATCATCCATTGATCCGGCCCCATCCAGAACCCGGCCTCCGGATCGCTCAACTGCGCCCGCCCCGGTCCCGGCACCGCGCCGAGCAGCTGTTTGAGTGCCGCATGACAGGCCCCTTCCTCGCCCATTCGGGCGGTCACGGAGGCCAGCGCAAGGCCGTCATTCTCGGCAATGGTCACATGTTCAAACGCGTCGATCCGCGGCTCAGTCCCGCCCAATGCGGTGATGGTGGTCAGATCATGCACGAAGCCGTTCCCCCTCCGGGTCAATGAAATGCGGGCTGACGATCTCGACCTTGACCTCGACGCCGGTGAGCGGGCTGACCAGCCGCATCTGCTCTCCCAGCCGGTCGGCGCCTCCCTTGAGAAACCCAAGTGCAATCGCATGACCCAGATTGGGCGAGTAGCACGCAGAGGTCACATAGCCCTGATCATGGGCCGCATCGACCGGCCCGTTTGCTGCCATCAAATGCGCACCGGCCGGGACCGGATGGGCGGGGTCCAGCGGCTTGATGCCCACCTGCCGCAACGCGTCACCATCGTTGAGCCCCACACGTTCTGACAGAACCGCGCCGATGCTGTCCTTGGCCTTGCTGACCATCCGGCCCATCCCGAGGTTAAGCGCCGTGGTCGTGCCGTTCAGCTCATTGCCCGCCGCATGGCCTTTCTCGATCCGCATGACGCCAAGCGCCTCGGTGCCGTAGGGCGTCACGTCGAAATCGGCGCCGACCTCCATGATCTTGCGGATCAGCGCGTCGCCATAGGCGGTGGGCACAGCGATCTCATAGGCCAGCTCTCCGCTGAACGAGATCCGGAAAAGACGCGCGCGCAGCCCGCCGCAGACCGTGATATTTGCGCAGGCCATGAAAGGGAAGGCCTCGTTGGAGATATCCTGATCGACGATCCGGGCCAGCAGCGCGCGGCTATTTGGCCCCGCGACGGCATATTGCGCCCAGGCCTCGGTGGTGGAGATCAGCTGCACGTCGAGATCGGGAAACAGGCATTGGCGCACGAATTCCATATTCCGGTAGACCGGCAGCGCATTGGCGGTTGTGGTGGTCACGACGAAATGATCTTCGGCCAGACGCGCGGCGGTGCCGTCATCCATTGCAATCCCGTCCTCGCGCAGCATCAACCCGTAGCGCGTCTTGCCGACGGCCAGTTTCGCGAAACCGTTGCAATAGATCTTGTGGAGAAATGCCGCCGCGTCGCGCCCCTGCACATCGACCTTGCCCAGCGTGGTCACGTCGCACACCCCGACGGAGCCACGCGTGGCCAGCACCTCTCGGTCGACGCTTTGGCGCCAGGTTGTCTCGCCCGCGCGGGCGAACCATTGCGCGCGCATCCAGTTGCCGACCTCTACAAAGATTGCGCCTTGCTCCTCGGCCCATTTATGCGACGGGGTGAGACGTTTGGGGTGAAATTCCTGACCCCGATGCCGCCCGGCCAGCACGCCGATGGCGGTGGGCGTATAGGGGGGGCGGAAGATCGTGGTTCCCACTTCAGGTATCGCCTTGCCAGCAAGTTCGGCCATGATCGCAAGCCCGCCCAGATTGGAGGTCTTGCCCTGATCGGTGGCCATCCCCAGCGTGGTATAGCGTTTGAGATGCTCGACCGCGCGGAAGCCCTCCTGATGGCTCAGCTTCACGTCCTTCACGGTCACATCGTTTTGCTGATCCAGCCAGGCCCGCGAACAGCCCTCAACATACCAAAACGGGGTCAGGTTGATCTCCGCATCCTCGGCCTGCGGCAGATCGGGGGCGGTCGCGGTGATATCCAGTGCTGCCAGCGCGCGCCGAGCTGCCTGCGCGCCGCCTAGCAGTGCCCCGGCGGTCGAAAAAACACCATTGGCGGCACCGGCGACAGTCAGCCCCGGTGGCAGGGTGTTGCCCGGAACAAAGGCCGCTATCCCATCGTGCCAGTCCGGTCGTCCGCGTTGGTGACAGGTCAGATGCACATTGGGGTTCCACCCGCCCGAGACACCCAGTGCGCCGCATTCGAGTGTCCGCGTGTTGCCATCTGTCAGCCGCAGCTCAACGAAACTGAGCCCGTGGCGGCCGCGCGTGTCCACGACCTCTCCCTGTAACAGCTCATAGTCGTAGCAGCGCGGCGCGTCGGGGCGGGGGTCGATGATTGCGGCAATCTTGATGCCTTTCGCATGCAGATCGGCAGCCGTGCGGTGCCCGTCATCATTATTGGTGAAGATCGCGACCCGTTTGGCCGCAGCCACCCCGAAACGGTTGGCATAGCTGCGCAGAGCGCCCGCCAGCATGACGCCGGGCCTGTCGTTATTGTCAAACGCAATCGGGCGCTCGATGGCGCCTGCGGCCAGCACGGCCTGTTTGGAATAGATGCGCCACAGAACCTGCCGCGGCTTGCCGGGCTGGGGCGCGGGCAGGTGGTCACTGACACGCTCTACCGCGCCATAGATGCCATGATCGAAGGCGCCGATAACGGTCGTGCGCGGCATGAGCCGGACATTGGGCAGGCTTGCAAGCTCGGCGCATATGGTCGCGGCCCAATCGGTCCCGGTCTGGTCTCCGATTGCGAAATTCTCGGAGCTGAGCCGCCCGCCCATCCGGAAATCCTCATCCGCCAGGATCACCTGTGCGCCCGAACGCCCGGCTGTGAGGGCCGCTATAAGACCGGATGGCCCCGCGCCAATGACCAGCATATCGCAATGCAGAAAGCCCTTGTCATACACATCCGGGTCGTCCTGCAGCGACAGCGATCCCAGCCCCGCCGCGCGGCGAATGATCGGCTCATAGAGCTTTTCCCAGAAGGCGGCAGGCCACATGAACGTCTTGTAATAGAAGCCTGCGGTCAGGAAGCTCGACAGCCGGTCATTGACCGCAAGCAGGTCGAACCGCAGCGAGCCAAGCCGGTTTTGGCTGCGCGCGGCAAGCCCGTCAAAAAGCTCAGCCGTTGTCGCGCGTGTGTTGGGCTCCTGCCGCGCGCCTGTGCGCAGCTCCACCAGCGCGTTGGGCTCTTCGGAGCCGGCGCTCAGCACCCCGCGCGGGCGATGATATTTGAACGACCGGCCCATCAGCCGTACCCCATTGGCCAGAAGCGCAGAGGCCAGCGTGTCGCCCGCATAGCCCTGATAGCTTTTGCCGTCGAAGGTGAATTTCAGGGCGGCGTCGCGGTCGATCTGCCCGCCTGCGATCCGGTTGATCTGGCTCATCTGCTGCGCCCCCGGCTGCGGGCCACGTCACGGGCAAGCTCTACCTTGCTGATCTCATGGGTCAGCGTGTTGCGGGTCACAACCAGCCAGCTGCGATCGCCTGCTTCATGGAACCAAAGCTCTGCGTGCCAGCCCGCCGGGTTGTCGCGCAGATAAGCGTAGTCGTGAAAATCGCGTGCCGCCGTTTCAGACTGCCAATCGGGTCGGTCGATCAGTTTCGCATCCCCCATATAGGTGAATTCCGAGGCATCGCGGGGCCCGAGAAGCGGGTGGTTGATGATCATCCTGCGTACCGGCTCCTCAATGCAGGTTGGGCTGATTGCCCATCCCTTTTTCGTCGATCATCCGGCCTGTCTCGAACCGGTCAAACCTGTAGGCCGCAGCCGTCGGGTGGGGGCTGTCGGTGGCCAGCAGGTGGGCAAAGCAAAACCCGCTGGCGGGCGTGGCCTTAAACCCGCCATAGCACCAGCCGCCGTTGAAATAGAGCCCGGCAATATGCGTGCGGTCGATAATGGGCGAGCCGTCCATCGACATGTCCATGATCCCGCCCCACATGCGCAGCATCCGCGCGCGCCCGAAGGCCGGGAAGATCGCCATGCCGCCTTCACAGACATCCTCGACAACAGGCAGATTGCCGCGCTGCGCGTAGGAGTTATAGCCGTCGATGTCGCCCCCGAAGACCAGACCGCCCTTGTCGGACTGGCTGCAATAGAAATGCCCCGCACCAAAGGTCACAACGCCGGGCATCACAGGCTTGAGACCTTCCGAAACGAAGGCCTGCAGGACGTGGCTTTCCATGGGCAGACGCATGCCCGCCTTCGACATCAACCGGCTGGAGGAGCCCGCGACGGCACAGCCGATCTTTGCGGCCCCGATGAACCCGCGCGTGGTCTCGACACCCAGACAGGTGCCGTTCTCGATGCAAAACCCGGTGACCTCGCAATTCTGGATAATGTCCACGCCCCGCGCGTCAGCGCCGCGCGCATAGCCCCAGGCGACCGCGTCATGGCGCACCGTGCCCCCGCGATGCTGCGCCAGCCCGCCCTTGATCGGAAACCGGGCGTCCTCAGTATTGAGAAAGGGATAGCGCTGTTTGATCTGTGCGGTGGTCAGCATCTGGGCATCCGCGCCGTTGAGGATCATCGCATTGCCGCGCCGGATAAACGCATCGCGCTGCGCGTCGGAATGGATCAGGTTGAGAATACCGCGCTGCGAGATCATCGCGTTATAGTTGAAATCCTGCTCCAGCCCTTCCCAGAGTTTCAGCGAGAATTCATAGAACGGCTCATTGCCGTCAAGCAGGTAGTTGCTGCGGATAATCGTTGTGTTACGCCCGACATTTCCCCCGCCGATCCAGCCTTTCTCAAGCACGGCGATCCGCTTTTGCTTGTATTCCTTTGCCAGATAATAGGCCGTCGCCAACCCATGCCCGCCGCCACCGATAATGATAATGTCGTAGCGTGCCGCAGGCTCCGGCTCGCGCCAGGCGGGGGTCCAGCCCTTGTGGCCCGTCAAGGCCTGTTTGATCACCTGCCAGCCCGAATAGCGCATCGTCCACATCCTCTTTGGGCTGAGCCTACGCAAGACGGCGCGTAAATCCGTCTGAGATCGGACATGGGGCCTCGCAAATGCGACATGGGCTGCTTCAATTTTCAGCACCCAATAGCTACCAAGAAGAAAAAAACTTGATTGAGAGGAAAATGCTGCGACACTGGTCGCGGATTGACACGGGTGATCGACAGAATCGCCAAACACAAGATCCGACGCCCCTGAGACACAGGAGGCGCTCTAAGTGGCAGCCAAAATGGCGCAACAACTGGGAGAAACACAGATGACAAGACTGACGACAGCTCTAGGCGCGGGTGTGCTGGCGATGATGCCACTGGCCGCATTTGCCGAGGATAGCAGCGATCCGATCGTGATCCCGATCCATAACTGGTCCAGCCAGATCGTGATGTCCAACGTGGTGGGCCAGATCCTTGAGGCGCAGGGAAATGCGGTCGAATATGTCACGACCGACAGTCAGGCCGTCTACGAATCGGTGCGTCTGGGCGATGTGACGATGGAACTGGAGGTCTGGGAAGGTGCGTTCGGGGCCTCTTTCCGCGCCGCCATGGAGAAAGGCGGGATCGTCGATGTGGGCGATCATGACGCTGTGACGCGCGAGGACTGGTGGTATCCGATGTGGACCAAGGAGGCCTGCCCGGGTCTGCCCTCGTGGGAAGCGCTCAATGATTGTGCCGCGCTCTTCGCCACAGCCGAGACCGGAGAGAAAGGCCGCTATCTCGATGGCCCTGTGGACTGGCTGAAGCACGGTCAGGAACGCGTCGAGGCGCTGGGTATGGATTTCGTCGTGGTCAATGCAGGCTCCGCTGCGGCTTTGTGGGCCGAGATCGGCGCGGCCGAGGCGGAAAAACGCCCCGTCGTGGTCTTCAACTGGACCCCGAATTTTGCCGAAGCCGTCTGGCCCGGTGAATTTGTCGAGTTCCCCGAATGGGTCGATGGGTGCGATAAGGACCCGGCCGTCGGACCTAACCCGGATGCTCTTTATGATTGCGGCAACCCGGCGAATGGCTATCTGAAAAAGGCCGCCTGGGACGGCATGCAGGAGAAATGGCCCGGCGCCTATGCGGTGCTGGAAAAGGTGAATTTCACCAACCCGCAGATTGCCGAGATGGCCAAGCTCGTCGATGTTGACGAGATGGAGCCGGAAGAGGCCGCAGAGGTCTGGCTGGAAGAAAACAGGGATGTCTGGGAAAGCTGGGTCAACTAGCATCCGGCCTTTCGGATCCAACACCAAACCCCGCCTGGCCGCTCCTGCTCATTGCAGCGGCCGGGCGGGGATATCTTCGATCAGGGATTGCCATGTCAGCCGCTCAACCAGTTATTTCCTGCCAGAATGTCTGGAAAATCTTTGGCACGAACCCTGAGGCTTTCCTGAAATCCATGCGCCCCGGCATGAGCTTCGACGATATCCGCGCCGAGGGCTATATTGCAGGGGTCCGGAACGTCTCGGTCGATGTGCATCGCGGCGAGATGCTGGTGATCATGGGGCTTTCGGGCTCCGGCAAGTCAACGCTTGTGCGGTGTTTTTCGAGGCTTCACGACATAACTGGCGGCATGATCAGGGTGGAGGGGCAGGATATCATGGCCCTGCCCGAGAAAGAGCTGATCGAGCTGCGCCGCTCCAAGATGGGTATGGTGTTTCAATCCTTCGGCCTGTTGCCGCATCGCACCGTTCTGGAGAATGTTGCCTTCCCGCTGGAGATGCGCGGCCAGGACAAGCACACGCGCCGGGACCGCGCGCTGGAAGTGGTCAAGCTGGTCGGGCTGGAAGGGCGGGAGGACTATTTTCCGCGCGAGCTTTCGGGCGGTCAACAGCAGCGCGTTGGCATTGCCCGCAGCCTCGCGATCGAGCCCGATATCTGGTTTCTGGACGAGCCCTTCTCGGCGCTTGACCCGCTCATCCGCAAAGAGATGCAGGATGAGTTTTTGCGCCTTCAGGGGCTGTTGGGTAAAACCATCGTGTTCATCACCCATGATTTCGACGAGGCGCTGCGCCTGGCGGACCGGATCGCCATCATGAAGGATGGCGCGATAGAGCAATGCGACACGCCGGACCAGATCGTGCTCAACCCTGCTACGGAATATGTGCGCAAGTTTACCGAAGATGTCGATAAGGCCCGCGTGGTCCATGCAGGCGTGCTGGCGCAAGAAGGTGCCGCGGGCGAGGGCGATCCGGTCGATGCGGGCGCTACGGTGCATGACATGGCGCGGATGCTGGTGAGCGACGCGCGCGCCATGATCCCGGTGCGGCGAGGCGAGACCGTCATGGGCGCCATGCCGCGCGAGGCTGCGCTGGACATCCTGCTTGGAACTGAGGCCACGGCTGACACTGAGGCCGGGCGATGAGCGCCGAGACCACGTTGCTGCCCACCGCCACACGCGGGCCGCTGAGCAATGCCCAGATCGCGCTCGGCACACTGGCCGCAGCGATCTGCCTGACGCTGGCGCAATATGCCGGTCTGCTGCCTGAGTGGCTGCACCGCGTGCCTGAGGCCGCGATCCCCAATTTCGCAGGTTGGCTGGATGCGATGTTCAACTTCGTCAAGGATGATCTGGGTCTGCTGGTCGTCACCCGCACCCTGACCGAAGGGCTCGAATGGCTGCTTGATGCATCGGGCAATATTTTCTTTGGCAAGCGTCGCTGGCCCCATCTCGGACCGATGCCCTGGACGGCGGTGGCCGCTGTTGCGGCGGTCATCGGCTATTACCTCGGCGGATGGCGGTTGGCGCTGCTGGGCGGCGGGACTTTTGTGTGGACCGCGCTCATTGGCCAGTGGGAGATGGCGATGCAGACCATGTCGGTTCTGGCGGTAGCAGCCCCGATGGCCTTTGTGATCGGCCTGTCCCTGGGCATTGCTGCGTGGAGATATGCCTGGGTGAACACGACGATCAAGCCGGTCCTGTCGGTGCTGCAAACCCTGCCATTCTTCACCTATCTGCTGCCCGCTGTGATCTTCTTCAAAGTCGGCCCCACCGCCGGGGCCGTGGCCACCACGATCTACGCCATACCGCCCATGATCCTGATGACCTCGCTGGGGCTGCAAAAGGTCTCGCCCGAGGTGGTGGAGGCCGGCAAGATGAGCGGCTGCTCGCGCTTCCAGATGCTGCGCCATGTCTATATCCCCTCGGCCCGCACGGAGATTCTTGTGGGCGTCAATCAGGTGATCATGCTCAGCCTTGCCATGGTCGTGCTGACGGCCTTTATCGGCATGCCCGGCCTGGGTGCCAAGCTGCTGGCGATGATGGGCAGCTTCAAACTGGGCCGATCCTTTGAGATCGGTGTGACGATTGTTCTGCTCGCAGTGATGCTGGACCGGATGTCGAAGGCCTGGGTCGTCAAACAGCCCGAACATTTCCAGCGCGGCACCCCGTTTTGGAAGCGCCATCAGATGCTGCTTTTTGGGGTTGCGCTGTTTGTGGGCTTCACGCTGATCTCGCTGATTGCCCCTATCGCGGCAGAGATCGGGCGCGGGCAGGATTTCAGTCAGGGCCGGGAGCTTGACGCTTTGATCAAGGGGTTTCTCAACATTGAATGGGTGAAGGCCATAACGGTCTTTCTGCGCGCCTTTCTCAATGTGCAGGTGCTGATCCCGTTTCGCAATTTCATGCTGTCGATCCCGACCCCGGCCTTTATCATGCTGGTGGCCGCTTTCGCGCTGACACTGGCGGGGCGCAGGCAGGCTGTCTATGCGCTGATCTTCTTCTCGCTGGTGGCGCTGTCGGGCTGGTGGGACAGGGCGATCATCACGCTCTATTCCGTCGTCTCGGCTGTGACGCTGGCCGCGCTGATCGGCCTGCCGGTAGGTATCATGGCCGCGCGCTCCGAGACATGGTCGCGCCGGGTCTTGCTGATCTGTGACACCGCGCAGACCTTCCCCAGCTTCGTCTACCTGATCCCCGCCATCATGCTTTTCGGGATCACCGATATCGCTGTGATCTTCTCGATCCTGATCTTCGCCATGGTGCCGCTGACCCGCTACACGATCGAAGGGTTGCGCACTGTCCCGCCGGAGATGACGGAGGCCGCCGACATGTCCGGCGCCACCCGGATGCAAAAGCTGTGGAACGTCCAGCTGCCGCTGGCACTGCCCACTATGGCGGTGGGGTTCAATCAGGCGATCATGTTCGCTTTCTTCATGGTGATCATCGCAGCCTTCATCGGCACGCAGGATCTGGGCCAAGAGCTTCAGCGCACCCTGGCCGGCACGGATCTGGGCAAGAACTTCGTGCTCGGCATCTGCGTATCTCTCATGGCGCTGACCTTTGATCTGACGATCATGAAATGGGCCGCCGACAAAAAACGCGCTCTGGGTCTGCCTTGATAAAAGCGTCCTTCACCTCAGGCGCGACCAAACCGATATTCTGAAGGGGATTAAGAAGCCGGAAGAGACATAATCAGCCGACCATCTTCCCCAAGCTCATCGCGAAACAGTTTTGCTGTTTTGGTTCGGTTTATGCCGCAAAAAGTCAAAACTGTCTGACCTATCTCCTATAGGCTGCGCGGAGAGCTTGCCGATATGGAGCAGACATGGAGCATTTCCGAAAGACCCCGGCGCAGGCCGAAGCCATCGCAAAAGCGCTCGCGGACATCCCGGGTCCGAGCGATGACCCCTCCTTGGCTCTGGGTTTGCTGGGGCGTTGCCCCGTGGCCGCGCAGACCCCGTTGGTCCCCGCCCCGGAGCTGGCTTTCATGGCGGGTATCGCGCAGCTTCACCTGAAGGATGAGCGCGCGCGGATGGGGCTGGGCAGTTTCAAGGCTCTGGGCGCCGCCTATGTCATTGCACGCGATGCGCAGGACGGTCGGTCGCGGGGGCAGGTCTACGTCACGGCCAGCGCAGGCAATCACGGGCTTTCGGTGGCTGCGGGAGCTGCGGCTTTCGGGGCGCGGGCGGTGATCTATCTGGCCGAGACGGTGCCCGGGTCCTTTGCCGCGCGGTTGCGCGCCTTGGGCGCAGAGGTGATGCGCGCCGGTTCGGTCTATGAGCAAAGCATGGAAGCCGCAGCGCAGGCGGCACAGGATCGGGGCTGGGTGCTTTTGTCCGAC
Source organism: uncultured Rhodobacterales bacterium (assembly GCA_964352845.1). GTDB lineage: Bacteria > Pseudomonadota > Alphaproteobacteria > Rhodobacterales > Rhodobacteraceae > Litoreibacter. The sequence continues at coordinate 10,252 of CAYGUB010000040.1, forward strand.
AGCTCATGGGACGGCTATCTTGAGCCCGCCCGGCAGGTCATGGAAGGCTATCTTGTGCTGATGCAGGAAGCGGCAGGACAGATACCGGCCCCGCCCAGCCACATCTTCCTGCAGGCCGGTGTTGGCGGGCTGGCTGCGGCCTGTGCTGCCTATGCGCGAAAGATCTGGGGCGCGGCCCCCCTGATTATCGTGGTTGAGCCGCAGGCAGCCCCGGCGCTGTTGAGATCCGTGCAGGCCGGGCAGGCGGTGGTGACGCAAGGCCCTGCCTCGCAGATGGGGCGGCTCGATTGCAAGGAGCCCTCGCTGATTGCGCTCAAAGGGCTGGGGCGGGATGCAGATATCTTTATGACATTGAGCGAAGCAGAAGCGCTTGAGGGCACACAGATTTGCGTGGATGCGGGCTTTGCCTCGACGCCTTCGGGTGCGGCTGGTGTGGCGGGGCTGCTTGTCGCAGCCCGGGAGAAAGCCGCCTTCGGGCTTGATGAGACCTCCCGCGTTCTGGCCATTTTCAGCGAGGAAGCTGCGCCATGAGCCTGCCGGTACGCGGCTTCCCGGAGGCGGAGTTCCAGGCCCGCACCCGCCGCGCTCAGGCGCTGATGTCTCAGGCCGGGCTTTCCGCCCTGTTGCTGACGACCGAGCCGGAGCTGCGCTACTATACCGGTTTTCTGACCCGGTTCTGGGAAAGCCCGACCCGGCCGTGGTATCTGGTGCTGCCCCTGAGCGGTATGCCCATCGCCGTGATCCCGGCCATCGGAGCGCATCTTATGGGGCAAAGCTGGATTGCGGACATCAGGACATGGGACGCGCCGGATTACGTCGATGACGGTATCACGCTGCTGGCCGACGCACTGGGTGAGGTCACGCCACATGATGGCGTGATCGGAGTGGCGTCAGGGATGGAGAGCCATCTGCGCATGCCACTGGCTGATTTCCAGCGGCTCACTGCGGTGCTTGGATCGCGCACGATATCTGGTGACCGTGAGATCACGCGCCGCTTGCGCATGATAAAGTCCGAGGCCGAGATCGCCAAGATCTCCACCGCCGTTGCGGTTGCCGAGCGTGCCTTTGACCGTGTCGCTGAAGTGGCCCGGCCGGGCCGCCCCCTTTCTCACGTTTTTCGCGGATTTCAGGCGCTGTGTCTGGACGAAGGCGCAGATTACGTCCCCTATCTTGCTGGCGCGAGCGGGCAGGGCGGCTATGGTGACGTGATCTCGCCCGCGACCGAGGCGCCTGTGGGGGTGGGCGATGTCGTGATGTTAGATACCGGGTTGGTGTGGGACGGGTATTTTTGCGATTTCGACCGGAATTTCAGTGCTGGCAAGCCTTCGCCACAGATCAGCGCGGCGCATGAGGTGCTGATCGAGGCGACGCAGGCGGGATTTGCACAAGCCAAACCGGGGGCACTCATGTGTGAGCTGTTTTATGCGATGCGAGCGGTCGTTGATCCGCAGGCCGAGATGGCCAATCCCGGCCGTTTTGGCCATGGTTTAGGGATGCAGTTGACCGAATGGCCGTCGATCCTGCCGCAGGATCAGACCGAGCTTGTGCCAGGTATGGTCCTGACGCTGGAGCCGGTTGTGTCCCTCGGGGCGGGGCGGATCATGGTGCATGAGGAGAACATCGTGATCGAGACGTCCGGCGCGCGCTACCTGTCATCGCCGCAAGCAAGCGGGATACGGCTGTTGTGATGGATCTGTCCTATGATCTGACCGGCGATGCGCCTTTGCAGATCGGGCTGATCGTGTTGCAACAAGACGAGACGATCGAGCGTGATATGCGCCGCCTGATGCCGCAGGAGGTGGAGCTTTTGGTATCGCGCGTGCCCTCCGGGTCGGATGTAACGCCCGGCAGTCTGTCGCAAATGCAGAGCGTTCTGAGCGCGGCGGCCAGCCTCTTGCCCGATGCGGCGGCCTGTCGGGCCGTGGGCTATGGATGCACCTCCGGCACAGCCGAGATCGGGGCCGCCCGGATTGCCGCGCTGATCCGGGAGGGTACGGATACCGATCACGTAAGCGAGCCGCTTTCCGCCTTGCTTGCGGCCTGCCGGGCCTTGGGTGTGCGGCGGCTTGGGATGGTGAGCCCCTATATCAAATCGGTCTCCGACAAGCTGCGCGCGGTGCTGGCGGAGGAGGGGGTGAGCGTCGAGAGGCTCGCCAGTTTCAACGAGGCGGGCGAAGCGCGGGTGGCCCGGATCGCTGCGCATTCGATCACGCAGGCGGCAGTGCTGGTGGCGGATGGGTGCGACGCGATTTTTCTGTCCTGCACCAATCTCAGGACGCTTGAGGTTATTGCACCTCTGGAGGCCACCTTGGGCAAGCCGGTACTATCGAGCAATCTCGTGCTTGCCTGGCATCTGCTGCACAGTTGCCAGATACCGCCCCGACCAGATGTGCCGGGCGTGCTTTGGGCACCGGCTAGCCAATGATGTTGTGATCCGGGCCGAAGGGGAATTTCGTGATATTCTCCGCGCCATCCTCGGTCAGAACCAGAATATCATGCTCGCGGTAGCCGCCCGCGCCGGGCGTGCCTTCGGGCACCCAGATCATCGGCTCCATGGAGACGACCATGCCCGGCTCCAGCACTGTGTCGATATCCTCGCGCAGCTCCAGCCCGGCTTCGCGCCCGTAATAATGGCTGAGCACACCAAAGGAATGCCCGTAGCCAAAGGAGCGGTATTGCAGCAGGCCTTCGCCCTCGAAAAAGCGGTTCAGCTCGGCGCATATCTGGGAACAGGAAATGCCGGGCCTGATGAGGGATAGCCCAAGCTCATGGGCTGCGACATTTGCCTGCCACAGCCGCAGCGAGGCCGCATCGGGCGTGCCCAGAAACAAGGTCCGCTCCAGCGCGGTGTAGTAGCCTGAAATCATCGGAAAAGCGTTTAGGCTCAGGATATCGCCCATCTCCAGCGCGCGGGTGGTGACGGGATTATGCGCGCCATCGGTGTTGAGCCCGGACTGGAACCAGACCCAGTTGTCGCGCAGCTCGCTATCGGGGTGGGCGCGGGCGATCTCAAGCTCCATTGCGTTTCGGCCCGCCATGGCGACGTCGATCTCGCGAGTGCCTTCCTTGATCGCGTCGCGGATCGCGAAACCGCCGATATCGGCCACCCGTGCCCCTTCGCGGATCAGCGCGATCTCCTCGGCCGATTTCACGAAGCGGTCGGCCATGGTGGCGGGCGCTATATCGACCGTCTCACGCGCATCGGTCATGGTTTTGAGTTTGTCCATCTGGGCGAGCGTAAGGTGATCGCCCTCGATGCCTATCCGCGTCACACCTTTGGTCAGATCATGCACGGCCCGCCAGTAATTGTCGCGCGCCCAGTCAGTATAAATGACATTGTCGCAATGCGACCGCCGCCACGGCTGGCCCGCATCAATATTGGCCGAGACCACGGTGCAGGCATCCGCCGTCACCACGCAGCCATAGGGCCGACCGAAAGCGCAATAGAGAAACCCGCTGTAATAGGCGATATTGTGCATCGAGGTGAGAAGCACGGCGGGCAGGTCCTGCCGGTCCATGATCGCCCGAAGCCGCGCGATGCGGGTCTCATATTCCTGCGCGCTGAAGGGCAGGGGGGCTTTCTCGCCGTTATGGCAGGTGAAGGTCCGCAGGCGGTTGGTTGCGTCTTGCATGGGTCACATCCTTGAGCAAAGCGTCAAAGCGAGAGAGGCTCTGGCGACTTTATCCCGGCGTTCAGGATTATGTTGAAAGCGGGTGCTACGCGTCTCAGCACGACGCCATCGCGCTGCGTAGCAGGTAAGGCAGCCTAGCTGCGCCGCGCGGGCATTTCAACCGCGATCAGCTGGGGGTTATGCCGCGCAACCGCTCCGAGCGGCGGCGCAGGATTTCCACCACGAAGAGCAGGATCACCGATAGGGTGATCAGGATCGTCGCGACGGCCAGAATGGTCGGGCTGATCTGCTCGCGCAGGCCGGTAATCATCTGCCAGGGCAGGGTCTTTTGGCCTGCAGAGCCCACAAATAACACCACCACCACCTCATCAAAGGAGGTGATGAAGGCAAAGAGCCCGCCCGAGATCACACCTGGCAGGATCAGCGGCATCTGCACCCGGAAGAAGGTCGTGACCGGCCCGGCCCCCATATTCGCAGCAGCTTGCGTGAGTGACTTGTCGAAGCCTACAAGCGTCGCGGTCACGGTGATGATGACAAAAGGAATTCCCAGCGCGGCATGGGCCAGAACGACGCCCAGATAGGTGCCGGTCAGCGTGAAGGGCAGCTCCAGCTTGCCCAGGAACGGGATCGGGATATAGGGGTTGGAATAGAAGAAATACATCCCCGTCGCCGAGATGATCAGTGGCACGATCATCGGAGAGATCAGGATCGCCATGATCGCCCGGCGGAAAGGGACATGGGTTTGTGACAGCCCGATGGCCGCCAGGGTGCCCAGAGAGACCGATATGATCGTTGCGACCGGCGCGATCTTGAGCGAATTGCGCAAGGCCAGTTGCCAGTCGGAATTGGTGAAGAAATCCTCGTAATGTTTGGTCGAGAACCCCTCGGGGTCCAGCGCCAGCATCTTGGGCGTGAAGGTGAAGAAATCCTGCGCGTTGAAAGATAGCGGGATGATCACGACGATGGGCGCGATCAGAAAGAAGAAGATCAGCCCGCAGATGACGCGGAAACTATAGTACCAGACCCGCTGGCCGGTTGTCGCATAGGGGGGCAATCCCGACATGGCTCAGCCTCCCAGCTTGACGTTGTCGATGCCCACGATCTTGTCATAGAC
>CAYGUB010000040.1:15007-15328 GCA_964352845.1 uncultured Rhodobacterales bacterium
ACCCAGTACAGGATCAGCACGATCGTCAGCAATATGGTTCCAAGGGCAGCGGCAAGCCCCCAGTTGAGCGAGCTTGAGATATGGTAGGCGATCCGGTTGGAGATGAAGACGCCTTTTGTGCCGCCCACAAGCTCGGGCGTGATGTAGTAGCCAATCGACAGGATGAAGACGAGTATGCAACCAGCGCCGATCCCCGGCACGGATTGCGGGAAATAGACCCGCCAGAACGCGGTCCAGTTCGTGGCCCCCAGCGATTTGGCGGCGCGCAGATAGCTGGGCGGGATGGTCTTCATGACCGAATAGAGTGGCAGGATCATGAAG
>CAYGUB010000041.1:0-14946 GCA_964352845.1 uncultured Rhodobacterales bacterium
CGTCATGCGAAAAACCTTAATCACGTAACACTGCCTGAAATCAAAGATTTCAACGTGTTACGTGATGCATGATGTTTCAGGTATTTCGTCAGACGCTATAGGCCGCCCGGCGCCTAGTAAAGCACGACTTTCGTGCCTTTGGGCACCTGCTGGTAGAGATGCGCGATATGGGCATTGGTGAGCCGCACGCAGCCGTTGGAGACAGCCGAGGCGATGGTCCAAGGATTCGGCGTGCCGTGGATACGCAGAAAGGTATCGCCACGCTGCCGGGTAAACAGATATAGCGCGCGGGCCCCAAGTGGATTGCCCGGGCCGCCTTCCATACCGTCCTCGAATTCCTTGTATTTCTCAGGCTCCCGCTCAATCATCGCTTGCGTGGGGGTCCAGCTGGGCCATTCCTTCTTGGCGCCGACCGTGAAAGTCCCGCTTTCATATTGATCAGCCCGGCCAATTCCGACCGTGTAGCGGATGGCGCGACCCTCAGCCAGGGTCCAGTAGAGCGCGAATTTCTGGGGATCGACATGGATCTCGCCCGGTGCGAAGCCACCTTTCAGCCGGATAACGCGCGGCTTGTATTCCTCCGGGACCACCCATGGTGCGCGGCTCTGGCCGATCGCGGCGCCTGTTCCCGCCAAAGCGGCGGCAGCAGAATATTTCAGCAGGTTTCGGCGGTTCAGCATCGTCACGTCCTTGTCTGTCATCTTTCGCAATCCGGCATCGATATGTTTAGCGCGCCAAAGCGAAAGATGCAAAACGCAAAACCGCGCGGCTCAACCCGCCCGTCTGCGCGCGACAAAGCCGAGACAACCCAACGCGAACAGGATCAGACCTGCGCTGGCAGGCAGCGGGACCGGGGCCAGAAGCTCTGCGCTGATCCGGTCGCGCACCAGGCCCTGAAGCGCTGCATGCGCCGTCGCATTGGGGTGGATCGAATCAAAGAAAAGCCGCCCTGCCGCGCTGGCCGCATCGCAAACTTGCGGCTGATTGAGCGCCGCTGCCGCCTCTGGGCTGGGCTGGATGCAAGGCAGGACCGTGTCGCTCAGCCCGAAGCTGCCGGGATCGTCCAACATGTCCTCGAAGAGGTCTTCGACATTGATGTCGATGACGTTGATCCCGTCACCCTCGAGCTGTGCGATATTGTCGGCAAGCTGGAGGTTAAAGGCCTCTGCCGCTGCATCGGCGGGTCCGGCGGCTGCGGGCTGAAACAGGTTGAACAGCGGGGTCGAGCCGAGCGACGGCAGGTTGAAGACAACGAAGTCACTGACGCCTTGATCGGCCAGTTCCTCCACCGCCTCCCGCACGTTATTCGCGGCCTCCATGGCGATATCAATGGATTCGGGTGTGCCGATGGAATTCAGCAGATCATTGGCCCCAATCCAGATCGACACCAGCGGGTTGGACCCTGCGAACGGTGCCGCATTGGCCGAGAACAGGTCGAGCTGCGCCTCAAGCGAGGGTGCGTCGCCGCCGACTGTGCGCGCGCCACCGAAAGCGAAATTGCCGCTGGCCTGACCGGCAGATGTGAATTCGTCGAGGATGTCTTCGTTCCACACCTCTCCGTTGGAGAAGCGACCATCCGCATAGGGCGGGGATACGGGCTGCGTCCCGCCCGTCGCCGCAAAGAGGTTGCCATTATCGCTCAGACTGTCACCAAGTACCCAGAAGCTGGAGTATTCCGCCGTCAGCACCGTAGCCGGGGCGCCGGTGGCAAGGCAGATGGCCAAGGCCGATATTGATGCAAAACGTATCATGAAACTCACCCTGTCATTTTTTACATTTTTTCCAGACTGGCCCGGAAATTAAAATCTGAGAAGGGTTAATTTTCTCAGCCGCGCAGGACGTGGCGTAAAATGAGAAAAGCCCCGCCATTTCTGAAGGGGCTTTTGCGTTTTTTCCGGATCAGGCGATCAGGCCTTGCGGGGACGCCGGCGAGAGATCGCGATGCCGCCGATACCGGTCAGCAGCAGCAGCGCAGAGGCAGGCAGAGGGATCGGTGCGACTTCGCTGATGGTGATCGTCGCAAGCGAGAAGGAACCGCGATCCGTCAGGAAGTCGATCTGATCTGCCGAGCCCAGGATGTCGCCCGTGGCCAGTTCCGAACCGGCGAAAACCGAAAGGCTTGTGGCCGCTGTGATCACACCGCCCTCTTGAGCACCAAGCGAGATGTCTTCGCCCGCAACAAAGGCAGAACCGGTCAGACCGTTGATCTCTGTACCCGCGTCATAGAAGTCGTCTCCCGTGACTTCGATGGTTTGTGGCCCCAGGAATTCACCATTGTCACCAAAAAGCTGCAGCGCGTCATCATTGCCGATAAACGCGTCATTGGATGGCAGAATCATCGACAGGAACGTGAAGAACAGGGGAGAGGTCGCATCGACCTCGATCTCGGTCGATACAGTCTCACCCGGCTGAACCGGGGGCGGACCATCGGGAGATGCCAGAACGGCGCCAACGGAATCGGCATCAGCTGCCTGACGCTCACCTGCGACGACCATGGCATTCCCGGTCTCGGCAATGGTCTCAACGCCCAGAGACGCGGCTTCGCCCACGTTGAACGCATCGAAGTTCTCATCATGGATGGCGGTGTAAAGGGGCGTGAAGGACAGACCGCCAGCGGCCTGGTTATTCGTCACAGTGATGTTGAGCGTTATTGCGGACGCAGCCGTTGCGGCCAGCAGGCCAGCTATGGCCGTTGCGGAAAACAGCGTTTTCCCTGATCTCAGTCCCATGGTGGTACTCCCGTTATTGGACAGTATATTACGCGCAAGTCCGCAACCAGACTGTCGGGCTCACGCTGGCGGACAGTAGCTGCATGGCCACGGACAGGAATTGCACAAACCTGTGAGGCACAATGACGTCAACGGAATGTGATCACTTGATAAACGGAACTGGCGCCAAGGCCCGGGCGGTGAATTCACGAGAACCGGATCTGCGCCTTCATGGCCTGCCTGCGATCACTGGCCAGATCAAATCCTTTGACGGCATCCACAAGCGCAACTGTATGTGAGATCAAAGGCTGCACGTTCACCCGTCCCCGCTGCATAAGGTCAATGGCCGTCTGGAATTCTTCATGGAAGCGGAATGAGCCGCGCAGGTCGAGCTCTTTGGCGGTCAGCGACTGCATGGGGATCATCATGTCTCCGCCCAGCCCCAATTGCATGACCACCCCGCGCGGGCGCATCGCGGCAATGCCGGAGGCCAGCGCAGGGGCAGCGCCTGAACATTCAAACAGCACATCGAACGTTCCTTTCCCTGCGCGGTAGCCCGCAAGCGCGTCGGGCTCGGAGGCCACGTTGATCACCCTGTCCGCGCCTATCCGGCTTGCATATCCCAACGCCTCATCAACCAGATCCGTCACGACGATCTCCGCCGCGCCCGCCGCGCGCGCCGCCAGAACACACAGCGTCCCGATGGGCCCGGAGCCCGTGATCAGCACGCGTTTGCCCAAAAGCTCGCCTGCCCGGCGCGCGGCATGCAGACAGACCGAGAGCGGCTCGGCCATCGCAGCCTCGCCGGCGCTGAGCCCGCTGGCCTTCACACATTGGCTGGCATCAGCGACCAGCGCTTCGCGAAAGGCGCCCTGAATATGGGGGAACGGCATGGCGGAGCCGTAAAAACGCATATTCTCGCAATGGTTGAGCAGGCCGCGTTCGCAATAGGGGCAGGCCCGGCAGGGTCGCGAGGGCGAGACGGCGACGAGATCACCGATGGCCAGCCCCTCGACGCCCTCTCCCAGGCCTTCGATATGGCCCGAGACCTCATGGCCCAAAATCATCGGCTCGCGCAGCCTGATCGCGCCAAAGCCGCCATGGTTGTAATAATGCAGATCGGATCCGCAGATCCCGCCCGCAGCCATCTTCACCAGTACCTGCCCCGGCCCCGGTGTCTCGGCTGCCACCTCTTCGATGCGAAGGTCGCGGGCCTGATGGATGACGATTGCGCGCATGATCCCTCCTTCAGAGGCTGGCTGTGATGCCGCCATCCACATAGATCGTCTGGCCATTGACAAAACCGGATGCGGCGGAGCTGAGGAAAATGCAGGCCCCTACCAATTCTTCGACCCTGCCCCAGCGACCGGCGGGGGTGCGTTTCTCCAACCACGCGCTGAATTCGGGATCGGCGACAAGGGCCGCGTTGAGCGGCGTGTCGAAATAGCCCGGCGCGATGGCGTTGCATTGCAACCCGTATTTTGCCCAATCCGTCGCCATGCCTTTCGTCAGGTTGCCAACCGCGCCCTTGGTGGCGGTATATGGCGCGATGCCGGGCCGGGCGAGCGAGGTCTGGACCGACGCTATATTGATGATCTTGCCCGCGCCGCGTTTGATCATATGCCGCGCCGCCGCCTGGCCCACATTGAAGACCGACGAGACATTCGTGGCCAGCAGTTTGGAGAACATGTCTTCGGGGTAGTCCTCCAGCGGGGTGCGGAATTGCATGCCCGCATTGTTGACCAGAATATCAATCGGGCCGGTCTCAGCCTCAAACCCATCCACAGCTGTCTTGACCGCAGCATGATCGACCGCGTCAAAGGCCAGTTGATGTGCCTTGGGGATCTGCGTTGCGGCCTCGGCCAGTTTGGCGGTGTCGCGTCCGTTCAGCACAACAGTGGCGCCAGCTTCCGCCAGCCCTTTGGCAAGCGCAAAGCCGATCCCCTGGGACGAGCCGGTGATCAGCGCCGTTTTGCCGTTGAGATCGAAGAGTTGAGTAGACATGCAGTGTCTTTCGATAGGAGCGCGCGTTCAGCCGCGCCCGATAAAAGGCATGGCGCTGGCCATGACCGTCATGAACTGGACATTCGCCTCCAGCGGCAAATTGGCCATGTGCAGAACCGAGTCCGCCACATAGGACACATCCATCACCGGCTCGGGCTTGATCGACAGATCGGCCTGCGGCACGCCGCCGCCCATCCTGGCTGTCATCTCCGAGGCGGCGTTGCCAATATCGATCTGCCCGCAGGCAATATTATAGGGCCGCCCATCCAGCGAGATTGTCCGCGTCAGCCCGGTGATCGCGTGTTTTGACGCTGTATAGGGCGCAGAACCCGGGCGCGGGACATAGGCCGAGATCGAACCGTTATTGATGATCCGCCCGCCTTGTGGCTTTTGTTTGCGCATAAGGTTGAACGCGCCGCGCGCCACGATGAAAGCGCCGGTCAGGTTCACATTGATCACCTTCAGGAAATCCTCGACCGGAACATCGCCGATGGGGGCTGCAGCGACGTTATTGCCGGCATTGTTGAACAGCACATCCAGCCTGCCATGATCGGCCTCGATCCGCGCAAAGAGCGCATCGACGGAGGCCGGATCGGTCACATCGCTGGCAATCGCGCTGCCTGCGCCCATCAGGCTCACGGTCTCCTGCAGCGCGTCCAGCCGCCGCCCGGTCACGATGACATGATAGCCATTCGCGCCCAGTGTCACGGCGCAGGCCCGTCCGATCCCCGATCCCCCGCCGGTGACAAGTGCAATCTTGGTCATGGTGTCATTCCTCCCGGTCATCATGTCTATGTTCGGCTGGCGAGGACGCGCGCGGGGCCCGTGCAGGCCGGGCATGCTGGGTTTCAGCCTCTGTGGATCGCCGCACAGTAGCGTGCAGGCCGCCCGGCGCAAGGTGTTAAGGCGTCCCAACGCCCTGTCGCGCCGATGCGACAGTCCTATGGCTGAAATAAAAGTCGACGGAACGTAATCAGTTGGTCCTGGTCCGTTGATCAGGTCATGACCAGCTGTAGTTAAACGACACGCTGACGCGTTCGTCTTCACTCATATTCATCGGCACCTCATGGCGTAGCCAGCTTTCCCAGAGCAGCACGTCCCCGACCTCGGGCGCGATATAGATAAAGTTGCGCATTTCCGCGCGGGCGGTTTTGAGACGCGGTGGAGCGGCCATCATCATGGCGAGCCTTGGGTCCTCGAATTTGATCGCAGAGGCGTCTTTGGGCATGGCGACATAGGTCGTGCCGGAGATCACGCTATGGGGGTGAATATGCGCGCTGTGAATGCCGCCCTCGGGCAGGATATTGATCCACAGATCCTCAAGGCTGAGCGCCTTGTCGCCCAGATCGAACTGCGCGTCCCGAGCGAAAGCCGCGACATGCTGGTCAAGCTGCGTGACAAGCTCCTTGAAGATCGGAAACCGCCAGGGCAGATCTGACAGCGAGGCGTAGGACGTATATCCCGGGAATTCGTTTTCCTCGCACCAATCCTGCCCGGCAGTGTCATCCTGCGCAATTGACAGACAAGACCCCTCCAGCTCGGCCTGATCAATGCCGACAAGCTTTGAGTGATAGAGGCGGGTGGCGAAGAGGGAGGAAATTTGCGTCATACCGGTTCAATATCGCTTTTCTCCATGTTGAACCAGTGCGCGACAGGTGGGCTTCCAAAGAAGCCTGGCCAAAATAAGCGCCGTCCCCATCCCAGCTTGCCAAGAAGCGGGTGATGTCAGATCACATCGCGACCAAAGCGTGTTCAGTTTGCGTGCAGGAATACCCGACCTTGCAAACGTCGTTCCAGCAGTTTTGGGGGGCTTAAAGCGTCATGCGAAAAAGCCTCAATCACGTGACGCTTCCTGAAATCAAAGATTTCGGGCGCGTTATGTGATGCGTGATGTTTCAGGTATTTCGTCAGACGCCTTAGCTGAAAAAGCCTACCCGGTATTCTGCCGCGAAGCAGCGGGCTTCATGGGCGTTCAACTCGCGCGCAATGGGCGTTTCGGGTTTGCTATAGGAGCCGACGGCGCAGTTTCCGATCGCGAGATCCGCAGCGCGGTCAAGCTGGACCTCATGCAGGCTGTCTTTGGTGGAAAGCTCGTGATGGACCACACGCCGATCATCCCGCAGCGCCCAGACTGGCAGGCTGACGGTTTCGACACCAAACAGATATTCAGCCGCCTCGGAAGTCATGGTCAGTCTGTGATTGATCCCGACGACGAGATCCTGATCAAGCCCGAAATAGGGTGCGCGCAGGCGCAAGCCGCGGCGCGTCGTTGGTGCAGTAAGAATATTGCGGATAGTAGAGGTGTTGCCATCCGGGTTCAGAACCGTGGAGCCAATCGACAGATCACCAATCGCGGCAGGGCCGTCAGGCGTTCTGATGCGTGTCCTGGGATGGAGACCGGTTTCGCTGCGGGCCGGTGGCAGGGTGTTTTCATTGGCACATTGCAAGCGCCTTGGCGAAAACGGGAAGCCCGCGCCGTTCATCCGCAATCCATAGGTTTGCGACGGATAGTCGTTTGACTGCGCTAAACCGGTACTCGATACTGTCAAACCAAAGCGGTTCATTTCACTTATCCCCAAAGATACTGCCAAGCTGCACACGCCTCGACAACTTTTGATTAACTGGAAAGAACAACCAGATCGTGAATATGCAGGGCTCTTTTTGAGGAAAATTTAAGGCAAACCTTTCTTTGGGGACCCGGCGCATCACGCCGCGAACCGCCGGGCTTGCCCAGCTTTTGAAAAGAGAAGCTGCGCCTCGTACCCCTTCAGGGACCGTCTGGCGGCCGGACCATAGCCTTCGCCGGTTTTAGGGTCTAATTCAGGGAAAATCGTACAAATTTCATCAATAATCGGCCTCTCGAAGCCTGAAAAGGTGACCGGTCCGGGAAGAAAGCTCTCCGATGGCAGACCGTCGGAATAGATCACCTGATGGCTGTCAAACAGGATGTGAACATACTCAACATGGCGCATCGATCTGTCAAAAATAATCGTTTCTCCGTTAACCAAATCCTTTGCAGCGACAAGAACTTCGGCTTCGGCAAAGTAAAGCTCTGCATGTGAGTCGTTTACCAAGATGCGGTGCTGAGGAGAGACGCGCAGCGTCCCGTGATCCCCCATCGCACCGGCCTCAATCCGGATCGGAACGAGGTTCCCTGCGGCCAGAACAACCCTGCGCCCGACCCAGCGCACAGGTTGCGGGCCATCATCATGCGTCAGCACCAGATCACCGGTCTGCACCTGTTCAATCGGGACCGTGCCATCGGGCGTCGCAATCCGCGTTCCGGCCACGAAACAGGGGATGGTGTTGATCGTGACAAAGGCCGTGTCGGTGATACCGGCCGCATTCTCGGCGCTATAGGTGAAGTTGATGCTGTCGAGATCGTCATCATTGATCAGCGCGAATGTCCCATCCGCGTTCAATGTGACCTGCTGTCCTGTGGCCAGCGTTACCGTATCCCCGGCCACGACATCGACACCGTTGATCTGCGTGATCGTCAGCACACCGCCGGATTGCTCGGCATCATTGCTCAGGACATCCAGAAGCGGCGTGCCGTTTTGCACCACGTCGAAACTGTCATCGGAGAGCAAGACCGCGTTCTGAACGGAATCGCCTGCGATCAGCAAGCTCGTGTCGAAATTCGAATCCGCGACATCGGCGACACCGATCCTGAGCGAGTTCAGCTCGCCGGGATTGACGTTGAGCGTCAGGGTCAGCGTGACCGTGAACCCATCCATCTCGGTGTTGAACGGATCGGCGCCGTTATCCTGAAACAGGTTTACATTATTGCCCGCATTGATGTTGCCAATATCGGAATTGCCGGTACCAACGGCGAGCTCTACCGCCGTATCGTTGACCCAGACGCCGACCAGATCGTTATAAATCGAATTGACGAATTCCGGGTATTCCTCGGAGGAATAGACAAAGAGCAGGGAATAGGTATCGGTGGTCGGGATGAAATCGATTTCAAGTATCGCTGCATCAAAGGTGGCAGAGCCCGCCAAGGCGTTCAACTGCGGATCATTGTCCACTCCGGGCGTATTGGTGGAGGTATTGGTCGCCTGATTGGAATCACCGGTCGAGCGCGTGATGTCAGAGGCGCGGCCCGTGGACAGGATAACACCGGTATCGGCAGGCGTCACACCCGGCGCGATGCTGTCGCCACCCGAATAGATGCCCGACGATTCCGACCAGCCCAGAAAGGTCGCGCTCTGGACGCTGGCGCCCACGCCAAATATCTCATTGGCCATTTCCAGCGCGGTGGCGCTTTCATTGATCGGAAGCTCTGATGCAGCAACCATGTCTCTCTCCGTTCCCGGAGCGCAGGCGAGCCAAATACACTCAGGAAAAGCCCTGCGGAGAACTCGATACGTCAAACGGCTCGTCAGATGCTTTGTGCATCTGCTACCCTGCCTCGGGTGTTTTCTTAACCTTTTGGTAACAATCGCGGGGAAATCGAGGGAAGATATTTTTGCGCCCGGCCCGGCATAGCGGCGAATTTGCCGCTTTTGGCCTGCAGTTGTTGCCGTTGCGCCGCACCCCCGAGGCTTGTTACAGCAGGTTTCACTAAGGCCGAAACGTGTGCGGGCGCTTGAGATGTCGAAGCCCCGAATACCGGAAAGCCCCGCACAAACCGCCGCAAGGATACCACATCCATGGCCGCAGAGCAGGATATCTCATGACCGATCCGATAGAGCTGACCTCACAGCTGATCCGCTGCCCCTCGATTACGCCTCAGGAGGGTGGCGCGCTTGTCTTGCTTGAGGCGCGGCTGTCTGCTGCCGGTTTTGAATGCAGTCGCGTGGATCGCGGCGGGGTGGCCAATCTGTTTGCGCGTTGGGGGCCCAAGGGGCATCCCCGCAGCTTCGGCTTCAACGGCCATACCGATGTTGTGCCCGTGGGCGACGTGGCCGCGTGGAGCTACGATCCCTTCGGCGCAGAGACGAAAGACGGCTGGCTCTATGGCCGCGGTGCGACCGATATGAAGTCGGGCGTCGCAAGTTTTGTCGCCGCTGCCATTGATTTCGTTCAGGACAGCCCGCCGGATGGTGCGGTTATCCTTGCCATCACCGGCGATGAAGAGGGCGATGCGACCGATGGAACGGTCGCACTTCTGGACTGGATGACGGCTCAGTCGGAACAGATGAGCGTCTGTCTGGTGGGCGAGCCTACCAGCACCGAGCAGATGGGCGATATGATGAAAATCGGGCGACGCGGCTCCATGACGACGCGCTTTACCGTCACGGGCGTGCAAGGCCATTCGGCCTATCCGCATCGCGCGCTGAACCCGGTGCCCGTCATGGCCCGGCTGATGGATCGCCTTGCCCGTCATGAGCTGGATCACGGGACGGAGCATTTTGACGCCTCTACGCTCGCGATCACCACGATTGACACGGGCAACCCGGCCACGAATGTGATCCCGGCAGAATGCCGCGCCACTGTGAACATCCGGTTCAATGACAGCCATAGCGGCGCGGCGCTTGGCGCGTGGCTGCAAGAAATGGCCGATGCAGTGGCGCAGGAAAGCGGTGCAACGATTAAGCTGAGCACCAAGATCTCCGGCGAAAGTTTCCTCACCCCGCCCGGTGATCTGTCGCAGCTTGTGGCAGATGCCATCAAGCGAGAGCTCAACCGCGCGCCGGACATGTCGACAACGGGCGGCACATCCGATGCGCGTTTTGTGAAGAACCATTGCCCGGTGATAGAATTCGGGCTGGTCGGCAAGACGATGCATCAGGTCGATGAACGTGTCGAGATCGCGCAGATAGAGGCGCTCAAAAGGGTCTATACGAGAATTCTGCGTGAGTATTTTGCGTGACCATCCGCCGACAGCTTGTCATCATGGTCAAGGATCCGCGCCCGGGTCGGGTCAAGACACGCCTTGCCGAAGGTCTGGGACATATTGGCGCTGTCTGGTGGTTTCGCCATCAGTCGCACGATCTGATCCGCCGCCTCAAGGACCCGCGCTGGAGCCTGACGCTTGCCGTGGCGCCGCATGCCGGTCTGGACAGCCGCGCTTTGCCGCCTGCCCCTTCGCGGGTCGCACAAGGCTCGGGCGATCTGGGCGCGCGTATGTTGCGGGTCTTTCGCACGGCCCCGCCCGGCCCGGTCTGCATCATTGGTGCCGATATCCCCGGGATCACGCCGCGCCATGTCGCACAGGCGTTTGGCATGCTTGGGCAGCATGATGCCGTGTTCGGCCCCGCCTTCGATGGCGGCTATTGGCTGATCGGATTGCACCGGACGGCCGCGACACCGTCTACCCTGTTGCGCAATGTCCGCTGGTCCACCCCGCATGCATTGGCCGACAGCGTGAACAGCCTGCCCGGCGCGCGGATCGGCTTTGCTGCAAAACTGCGCGATATAGACACTGTTGACGATCTCGCGTAGGGGCGAGATATGAGAGAGCTGCCCAGCAAAGATGACATTATCGCGTGGATTTCCGACAATCCGACGCTGACCTCCAAACGTGATATCTCGCGCGCCTTTGGCATCAAGGGCGCCGCACGGATCGACCTCAAACGCGTGTTGAGAGAGCTTGAAGCCGAAGGGCATCTGGAGAAACGCCGCAAGACCTATCGCGATCCAGACGGCCTGCCCCCTGTTGGGGTCTGCCGGGTGCTGGGAGCAGATAGTGACGGTGACCTGTTTCTTGAGCCCGTCGAATGGAGCGGCGCAACCGAAGACGCGCCCCGCATTCTGTTTATCGCCAAGGGCAGCGACCCTGCGCTGTCCGGCGGGGACCGTGTGCTTGTGCGTTTGGCCAAGGTCACAGGCGAGGATCACTCCTATGAGGCGCGGCTTATCCGGCGCATTGCTGACGGTCCTGCCAGAATCCTCGGGATCTACAAAGCCGGGGCAGAGGGGGGTCGGATCAAGCCGATTGACAAGGGCTCTGACAGGGAATGGCGCGTGCCGCCCGGCGCCGTCTCGGGTGCGAAGGATGGCGAGCTGGTAGAGGCCGAGCAGACCGGCCCGAAATCACGCATGGGCCTGCCCCAGGCCCGCATCATCGCGCGGCTGGGCGATCCGACGGCTGCCCGCTCTGTCTCGCTCATAGCGATCCATCAGCATGACATTCCAAATGACTTCCCGGCCGATGTGCTGGCCGAGGCCGAGGCCGCGAAACCTGTGCGTCTGGGCGATCGGGAGGATCTGCGCGATCTGCCCCTGATCACCATCGACCCGGCGGATGCGCGCGATCATGACGATGCGTGCTTCGCGCAGCCCGATGATGATCCGCACAACCCCGGCGGCCATATTGTCTGGGTCGCGATTGCGGATGTGGCACATTATGTACAACCCGGCTCCCTTCTGGATCGGGAGGCGCGCAAGCGCGGCAATTCCACCTATTTTCCGGACCGCGTCGTGCCGATGCTGCCGGAGGCTTTGTCCGGCGATCTGTGCTCGCTGCATGAAGGGGTAGAGCGCGCCTGCATCGCCGTGCGCATGACCCTTGATAAAGACGGCAACAAGATCGGTCATCGCTTCATGCGCGGGTTGATGAAGAGCCCCGCCTCGCTGAATTATGAAGAGGTTCAGGCGGGCATGGATGGCAATCCGAATGATCGCGTTCAGCCGCTGTTGAAGCCCGTGATCGAGCCTCTCTACGCGGCCTACGCGGCATTGAAAAAAGCGCGGGAACGTCGCCAGCCGCTGGAGCTTGATCTGCCCGAGCGGCGCATCGAGCTCAGCGAGCAGGGAGAGGTCACAGCCATTGCGTTCCGCGACCGGCTGGACGCACATAGGCTGATCGAGGAATTCATGGTGCTGGCCAATGTCGCAGCGGCCGAAGAGCTGAAATCGCGCGGACAGGCATTGCTGTTCCGTGTCCATGAGGAACCAAGCCCCGAAAAGCTCGACGCGCTGCGCGAGATTGCGCAGGCCAGCGGTTTTGTGCTGGCCAAGGGTCAGGTGCTTCAGACACGCCATCTCAACCAGCTTCTGCGCCAATCGGCTGACACGGACCACGCGGAGCTTATGAACATGTCTGCCTTGCGCTCCATGACGCAGGCTTACTATGCCCCGCATAATTACGGCCATTTCGGGCTGGCCTTGCGCAACTATGCGCATTTCACCTCCCCCATCCGGCGCTATGCCGATCTGGTGGTCCATCGCGGGCTGATCGCGGCGCATGGCTGGGGCGCGGATGGTCTGAGCGCTGAGGAAGCCGAGCGGTTGAAGGAGACGGGCGAGCATATCTCCATGACTGAACGCCGATCAATGATGGCGGAACGTGATACCACGGATCGCTACCTTGCGGCCTATCTGGCCGACCGTGTGGGCAGTGAGGTCGAAGGGCGCATTTCCGGGATTGCCAGGTTCGGGTTGTTTGTCCGGCTCGATGGGTCGGGGGCGGATGCGCTGGTGCCCATCGGCTCGCTGGGGCGGGAATATTACGCCTATGATCGCGATGCCCAGACCCTCACCGGAGAGAATTCGCGCGTTGTTCTCGGGATCGGCGCCCGGGTGCTGGTCCGGCTGAAAGAGGCGACCCCCGTCACGGGAGGGCTGGTGGTGGAGCTTCTGGAGCTCGACGGCAAGCCACTGCCACAGGGTCAGCGCCGCGCGGGCGGGCGGTCCGGCGCACGCAAACGCAACAGCGCGGTGCGCAAGGGCTCGAAGTTGAAAAAGAAAGCGTCCCGCCGCAAAGGCTGACGGCTTGCGTCTTTCGGGGCGCCGCATTTCCGGCTACAGTCTGTACAAAAGAACAGGTTGAGCAGGTGGTCGCATGAGAAATCTGATTGGCATGGCGCTGATATGTGCCGTAATTCCCGCCTCTGTCCCGGCACTCGATGTCTCCAGCCGCCCGGCGCTGCGACCGGTGCCGGTCGAGACTGAACCGGCAGTTCCGCTTATCCCCGTCGCGGGCAATGCGCGGTTTGAGGCCTGGGTCGGTGCGTTCCGACGAAGGGCTCTGGCGCAAGGCATCTCGGAGCGGAGTTTCGAGCGGGCTTTCGCGGGCGTCAGCTACGACCCGGAGGTCATCAAGCGGGACCGCAACCAGTCCGAATTCACCAAGACCCTGTGGGAATATCTCGACAGTGCTGTCAGTGACACACGTATCAGCAACGGCAAGGCGGCATTGCGTCAGCACCGCCGGGTGCTGGAGCGGATCGAGGCAAAATACGGTGTCGAGAAAGAGGTTGTGGCAGCCGTCTGGGGCCTCGAGAGCGCCTATGGCGCGTTTCGCGGTGACAAGGACCTGATCGGCTCGCTTGCGACGCTGGCCTTCGACGGCAGACGCGGCAAGTTTTTTGAAAGCCAGCTGATCGCCGCGCTGAAGATCATTCAGGCCGGTGACGTGGCCCCCCGCAGCATGACCGGATCCTGGGCCGGCGCGATGGGGCACACGCAATTCATACCAACCTCCTATCTGGCCTATGCGGTCGATTTCACCGGCGACGGGAAGCGCGATATCTGGAGCGATGATCCCAGCGATGCGCTCGCCTCGACGGCGGCCTATCTGGCGCGGTTTGGATGGGTGAAGGGCCAGCCATGGGGGGTGGAGGTCCGCCTGCCGGAAGGGTTCGACTATTCGGAGGCCAGCCGGAAGCTGCAACGGTCTCCCGATGCCTGGGCTGCTCTGGGTGTGCGCGATATGTCCGGCCAGCCTGTGCCGAATTACGGACGGGCATCAATCCTGTTGCCAGCGGGCGCACAGGGCGCAGCGTTCATGATCTTCAAGAATTTCTCGGTGATCGAGCGCTATAATGCGGCCGATGCCTATGTGATCGGCGTGGGGCATCTGTCCGACCGGCTGAAAGGTGGCCCGGCGATCAAAGCAGATTGGCCCCGCAGCGACAGGGCGTTGAAATTTGCCGAACGCAAGGAGTTGCAGCTTCGTCTGACCCGCGCCGGGTTCAACACGCAAGGTATCGACGGCAAGATCGGGCCACGGACGATTGAGGCTGTGCGTCGCTACCAGCGCTCAATCGGGGAGGTGGCGGATGGCTATGCGTCGCTGCGTATCCTCGAACGGCTGCGCTGACAGCAGGCGTCGGGATTTTCCGTATTTGAAGACCAAAGAAGGCAGGGCGTGCCTATCCACGGGCAGGCGTCGTACGCGTGGCGGTGCTGAGCGATAGCGCGAAATGCTGGAGCGGCGTGCGAAAAATCTGAACAACGTAACGCTGCCGGACATCGAAGATTTCAATGCGTCAGGTGATTCGTAATGTGTCAGCTAGAGCGGATCAGTCTTTGTCTGAATCGATTTGGGATTCCCATCTGCGGC
>CAYGUB010000042.1:0-14648 GCA_964352845.1 uncultured Rhodobacterales bacterium
GTACAGCGCGTCGCAATTGGGGCAGACGATCAGCTGGTCAAGATCGACACTTTCGGCGCTTTGCGTCATGGGCATGCCCCGTCGCTGCGCTCCAGGCCAGGCTGCGCATGGCTAGAGCCCATAGAGCGCACCGTATTTGGTCTCGAGATAGTCCAGAAGCGGCGCCTCGCTGGGCTCAAACCCGCAGGCAATCCGGATCGTGTCGCGCGGGGTGCGCAGCCCGCCATATTGCTGCAACCTCTCGCGCAGCCAGTCTGTGGCCGGTGACGTATCGCCCCGGGCCAGCGCGGCGTCCAGATCCGGCACCGCTTCGCGCAGCGCGTGATGCAGACAGCCCGCATAGACATTGCCCAGCGTATAGGTCGGGAAATAGCCAAACAGCCCGGCAGGCCAATGCACATCCTGCAAAACGCCATTGGACGGCATATCGACCGCCACGTCGAAATCGGCCCTGAAACGCGCGTTCCAGGCTTCTTCCAGATCAGCAATATCGAGGCTGCCCGCAATCAGTTGCCGTTCCAGATCGAAGCGCAGCATGATATGGAGATTGTAATGCACCTCATCGGCCTCGGTCCGGATATAGCCCGAGCTTACCCGGTTCACCGTCTTGTAGAAGCCTTCGGCATCGGCCACGCCAAGATCGCCGAACTGCGCCTGCATCTTTTCCATCATCCAGCCGCAAAAGGCGCGTGAGCGGCCCAGCTGGTTTTCATAAATCCGGCTCTGGCTTTCATGCACCCCCATCGACACGCCCGCGCCAAGCGGGCTGAACGCGTAATCGGCGTTTATGCCCTGCTCGTAGCAGGCGTGGCCGACCTCGTGGATGGTGGAATAGAAGCAGTTGAACGGATCATCGGGCGAGGTGCGGGTCGTGATGCGCACATCCGTACCCGACCCCGACGAGAACGGATGCACCGCCTTGTCGATCCGCCCGGTGTTGAAGTCATAGCCAAAGGCGCGGGCAAGCTCGTCGGAGACCGCCATTTGCCCCGCCTCGTCAAACTGGCCCGACAATTCTGCGGGGCCTGCCTTGTCCAGAACCTTCTCGCGCAGGGCCACGAGACGCGGGCGCATCGCATCAAACAGGGTCTGGATCTGTGCGCCGGTCATCCCGGGCTCGTAATCATCGAGCAGCGCATCATAGAGATCGCCACCCTCCGACAGGGCCGAAGCCTCTTCCCGCTTGAGCCGTATCGTCTCTGCCAATGTCGGCGCGAATGCCTTGAAGTCATTTTTCGCCCGCGCCTCGACCCAGACGCCCTGCCCTTTCGAGGCCGCATGCGCCAGCGCTGTCGCAAGATCAGCAGGGACTTTCGTGGCCCGCGCGTAGCTGCGCCGCAGATGGCGCAGATTGGCTTCTCCGACGTCGTCCGGCGCCTCTGCCCTGGCAAGGAAATCGCCCATCTCGGGGCCTGCGCGACGCGCATGCAGGATCGCCTCCAGCGCTGCCATCTCCTCAGCGCGCTGATCGGCAGCACCGGGCGGCATGACCGTTTCCTGATCCCAGCCTGTCCGACCGGCGACAGCGCCCAGCGCATGGGTGACGCGCACATAGGCCATCATGTCATCATAGGCGCTCATGACGTGCCTCTGACGGATTGGGCTTTGGGATACATGGTCAGGAAGCGGGCCCGCAAAATCAGGGTGATCAGCACCACGGCGCCGAACTGATGCACGATCGCAATATGCAGAGGTGCCGCATAAAGTACCGTAGCGATACCCAGCACCAGCTGACCAAAGAGCATCACTGCGACCCAGTCAAACGCAGACTTGGTGCTGCGATTGCCCGAGCGGCGCGCCCGCCACCAGACAAACAGACCAAAGGCAAAAAGGATATAGCCCAGAATACGGTGATTGAACTGCACCAGCGCCTCGCTTTCGAAGAAATTGGTCCAGAGCGGTGTGAGCTCAAAGGCCAGGGAGGGGAAGAACTCGCCCCCCATCAGGGGCCAGTCGGTATAGGTCCGGCCAGCATCAATCCCTGCGACCAGTGCGCCGACGATGATCTGCAGATATGACAGATGCAACAGCCCTGTGATCAGCCGCTTCAGACCCGGCTCAGCGGCCCGGCGGGCCTGCATCAGATCCGCCTCCGTGCGGCCAAGCTTCATGATATACCACGCGATCAGCCCCAGAATGATGAATGCAAGCGTCAGATGCGTGGCCAGACGGTAGGACAAGACGTCAAGCCGGGTGCCTTCCAGCCCCGATGACACCATCCACCAGCCGATAAATCCCTGCAAGCCACCCAAAGCGCCCAGCAGCGCGAGCCGCCCGGTCCAGCCGGTGGGGATCTGTTTGCGGGCGAGAAACCAGACAAAACCGCCAGCCCAGACCAGACCGATAAGGCGGCCCAACTGCCGGTGACCCCATTCCCACCAATAGATCACCTTGAACTGCTCCAGCGTCATCAGGGTGTTTTGCAGCTGATATTCGGGGATCAGTTTGTATTTCTCAAACTCCGAAAGCCATGCAGCCTCCCCCAGCGGTGGGATCGCCCCGGTCAGAGGCGCCCATTCGGTGATCGAAAGCCCGCTATCTGTCAGCCGCGTCAGACCGCCCACGGCGATCATGACCACCAGCAGCCCAAACAGCACCATTAGCCAGATCCGGATCGCACCGCGCGCGCCGGTCTTCTTGGCACGATCTATCGCACCGGGTTGGGCGGACGGCTTTTGCGCCGTCTCGACCTCTTCAAAAATACTGCGTTTACCGGCCATCCGTACCCTCTTTGTCTGGACGATAACCTAGGCTGTGGGGCCCGGGGCGGCAAGTCACTCGCCACGCTCCTTCCAGCGCACGAATTGACGCAGCATCCCGTGGAAGATCTGCACATCGGCCTGGGTCATCGGCATGCGCGAGAGCATGTTGCGCAGATTGATCTTCATCCCCTCTTCCTTGTGGTCGGGAAAGAAGAAACCCGCCGCACCCAGCCTTTGGACGAAATGCTCATAGAGCTTTTCGACCTCGACCGCGCTGGCGAAATCGGTCCTGGCCATGACGATCTCTTCGGGCAGATCCTCGCCCGTTTGCCTGCGCCACTCATAGGCCGTCAGCAAGACGCATTGCGCCAGGTTGAGCGAGGCAAAGCCCGGGTTGACCGGCACGGAAATGATCGCGTTGGCCTGGGCGATATCGGTATTCTCCAGCCCGGCGCGCTCCGGCCCGAACAGCACACCGACGCGCTTGCCCTGGGCTGTCAGCGCGCGGGCATGGGCCATGGCGCGCTCGGGCGTCATCACGGGCTTGGTCAGGTCGCGCGACCGGGCGGTGGTGGCGAATATGTAATTCAGATCACCCACTGCCTGCGCCGTGGTCTCAAACACCCCCAACCGGTCAAGCACCCGGCTTGCGCCCGATGCTGTTGCCGTGGCGGCCGGGTTCGGCCAGCCATCGCGCGGATTGACCAGCCGCATATGCTCCAGCCCGAAATTCCACATGGCCCGCGCGGCGGAGCCGATATTCTCACCCATCTGGGGGTCTACCAGCACAAAGACGGGCTGCGGCCCGCCCCACTCTGCCTGTGCGTTGTGATCTGTCCCTGACATCGCGCCCTCTGCCTGTTGCACGCGTCGGTCTAGGACGCGACTGGTCAGGCAGCAAGGGGTCAGCGCCCGATGAAGGGCGTCAGCTGGCCCGGCTTCTCTCATAGGCCGCGAAAAGATCGCTCACCAGCACCCCATTGATCTGCATGCCGGTCACATCGGCATCGGCGATCTCGGTTCCCTCAAGCGTGACGCCCCTGATCTTCATGCGCGACAGATCCGCATCCGAGATCTCGCAGCCCGACAGGTTGGCATTGTGGATGACCACATCCGACAGGTCCACGTCGTCAAATCTCGCCCCGCTGAGATTGGTATCGGTGAATGTCGCCTTGCGCATCACCGCAAAGAAGGTCGTCCCATCAAGGTTTACACCGTCGAAATGCGTCCCCGACATATTCGCGCGCTGGTAATGTGCATCCTGCATCTGGGGGCCGTCAAACGGGTCGCTGGCGGGCTCATCGCTCATGAAAATCTCCTTATGGCCGGGCTTGGCTTATGGCTGGATCATGTTGGATCACCAGCATCCGCGCAACGATGATACTTCGCTCCGCCGCTATTGCGCGACTTGCAGCCGTGTGGATGGTGCTGCCAAGCCGTCATGCCAAACGGTCGTCATGCGCGTGCGCCAACTTGTGACTGGCCCGACTTGTGACTGGCCCCACTTGTGACTGACAGGACGCGTCGCTAGAAGGGGCCGGAATGACAAGAGGCTCACAAGATGTCCGCGACACCGCCCCAAGATATCGCAGATGATATCCCCGACACGCCCCAGCTTTATCTGATCACCCCGCCCGATTTGCACCTGTCCAGCTTTCCCGGTCAGCTCGCCCGGATCATGGACAGTGTCGAGATCGCCTGCCTGCGGCTCAGCCTTGCGGCCAGTGACGAGGGCACGGTCAGCCGGGCCGCTGACATGCTGCGCGAGATTGCCCATGCGCGCGATGTGCCGGTCATGCTGGATACGCATTACCGGCTGGTCGAGCCGCTGGGGCTCGACGGGGTGCATCTGCGCGACGGGGCACGATCTGTGCGCTATGTGCGCAAGCAGCTTGGCGATGCCGATGTGATGATCGGCGCATTTTGCGGCGCGTCGCGTCATGAGGGGATGAATGCCGGAGAGAGCGGGGTCGATTACGTCTCGCTCGGGCCGATTACAGATACCGGGCTGGGCGATGGCCAATTGGCGCCGTTTGAGGATTTTGAATGGTGGTCGGAGATGATCGAGCTGCCGGTGGTCGCCGAAGGGGCTCTGGATCTGGCCACGGTCGAGGCGCTGGCCCCGGTCACGGATTTCTTTGCCATAGGTGACGAGATCTGGTCGGCAGAGGATCCCCTGGCGGCATTGCAGGCGCTGACGGCCCCGCTCAGAGGGTAATCTCAGCCTGCCCGACACATCGCGTCGGGCAGGCTGGTGTGTCGGGCAGGCTGGTATGTTGGGCTAGCCGGTGTCAGGTCTGGCTTTAGCCTGCAAGACCGGTGAGCTGGGCCAGAAGCGGCTCCAGAACCGGTTTGAGGATCGGGCCGAACTCTGAGGATTCAAGCACGCCTTCGATCATTGGCTGCAAAGAGCCCAGAGCGGTCTGGATGATGCCGCTGAACCCGGTCTGCGCAGCTTCGGGCAATTGACTGGCCAGATCGCCGATCTCTCCAAGCTCGCCCGTCACGCTCTCAAGCCCGGGGATCGCTGCGGTGGCGCTGTCGGCATCGGTGATCCCGCCCAGCGTACCGGTCAAATTCTCAACCACGCCGTTGAACTTTTCGCCCAGATTGACCTCACCAACCGTCAGCTCGGTCATGTCAGGCAGTTCCGGCACTTCGGGCGTCGAGCCACCAAGGAAATACCATGCACCGGCAAGCACAACCAGAAGCGGCAGGATGTATTTCATCAAACCACCCCTGCCACCGGATGTGGCCGGCTCGGGCGTTGGGATCGAGGCGGCGGAGGCAGGCATGTTGCCTTCGATCGCACTCAGCAGGCCCGTGCCTTTCAGCTGATCTGCGAAATCCTGCGGCACGGCTTGTGCGATATTGTCCTTTTGGCTGGCCAGAAGGCTCGACAGGCCGGCCGGGTCCAGCCCCTTTTCGGCAACTTGCGATTTCAGCGAGCCCAGAGCCGCGGGACCGATCAGACCCAGCATGGATTTGGTGCTGCTATCTGGCAGCCCGCCATATTTGCCAAGCGCGCCAACCAGAGTGTCCATATCGCCGCCCAGAAGATCGGACAGGCCACCACCGCTGGCAAGCTGCTCTGGCGATTGCTGATCGAGCATCGCCTCAAGCCCTTCAGGGCTGCTGACATCTTGCTGGTTTATGGCACTCATCAGTGCCTGAGCGCCCTGCCCGCTGGCGGCTTTGCCCGTCAGCATCGCAAGCACCGTCGGCAAGGCGGCCGCAATCAGTTGCGCAACCATGGGGCTTTTGACCCCGAGCATAGATGCCACTTTGGTCGCGATTGCCGGGCCGAAATATTTCATGCCCATTGAAACGATATTCATAGTACGTCCCCCGTATACGCCCGCTCATCTGCGGGCCTGCTTAAATAATAAGCCAGTTTTGACGTTAACGGCTCGCCGTCGCAAGTTTTAAGGGGAAAATTCAGGACGCGCGACGAACCGCCTGTTCTGACGCAACGGCAAGCTGCTTGCGGTTTTCGTGGTTTTCGACCTTCAGCGCGGGGTGATAGTGAACCGTGACCGCGCCATGGCGCAGCTGGCCGAGCATGGCGAGCAGATGCGGCCCGAACGCCATATCGCCCCACCAGCCATAGAAGCGCGGATCGCAGCCTTCGGGGGCAGAATAGACCAGCGTGGCGGGCTGGATCCACATATCTTCGCGCAGATCCTCATCGAAGAATGCCGCGAAAAGTGTTGATTTGAAAGGCAGAACGCGGCGGCCATCGCTGCTGGTGCCTTCGGGGAAAAACACCAGCCTATGGCCCTGTTGCAAGCGCGTGGCAAAGATCTGGCGCTGGTTTTGCGCATCGCGCGGGTCGCGGCGGATAAAGACCGTGCCTGTGGCGCGCGCCAGCCACCCGATCCCCGGCCAGCCCGCCACATCCGACTTGGACACGAAGAATACAGGCCCGCCCGCATTGAGGCTGAAGATATCGAGCCAGGAGCTGTGGTTCGCCACGACAGCGCCTTGATGGACCATAGGCCTGCCCTCTCGCGTGTAGCGCAGGCCCAAAAGCGCCAGCGCGATGCGGCTGGTATATTGCGGCACCCGGGCGGAGTAGCGGCGCTGGCCATGCCCCAACGCGATCTCTGCGCCGCGCAACGTTATCAGCACCAGCAGACCCAGGGCGATCACCACCACGATGGCGCTGCCCTTCAGGATCGCCACCAGCCAGTTTACCGGCCCCAGCCTGAACTCCGGCGGCGGTGCATCCGATCGCCATGTCACCATCTCAACGCGCCGTGTGCATATAGATTTGACGATGCCGGGCTGACAGGCGCTGTGTGTCCATGACAAGGCAGACATCCACCGTATTGAACGCGTAATCGATGAACGCGCCGTCCCCCACGGTCCCGCCAAGCCGCAGATAGGCCTTGATCAGGGCCGGCACTTCGCGCATCGCCTCGGTCCGGGAAACGGCCCCCGCCCGCATCAGATCCATCCTTTGATACGCGCGCGAGCGGGGGCAAATATCCGGCGCGCAGAGGTGGTGGGCGTGAAGATGGCTCAGCGCTTTTGCATGGCGCGCGGGATCGGTTCCTGCAAAGCTCGCCACGCCAAAAAGCACCTCTATGCCATGCTCTGATACATAGCGCGCCAACCCCTGCCACAATTGATAGACCGCATGACCGCCGCGAAAATCCGGATGCACGCAGGAGCGGCCGAGCTCCAGCAGACGCCGCCCGCTGGCCTTCAGCCGGTCGAGGTCATATTCCGCTTCGCTATAGAACCCGCCCGCCTTGTGGCATTGATCATCACGCAAAACGCGGTAGACGCCCACCACATGGTCAAGCTGCTTGGGATCAGCGCGCGGGTCAACAAGGATAAGATGGTCGAAGAACGGATCGAACCGGTCATGCTCCAGCTTTGCGTCATGGTCGATATCGGACCCGTCTGCTCCGAGCTCTTCGACAAAGACCCGGTAGCGCAGTCGCGCGGCTCCGGCCCGATCAGAGCGCGAGTTAGCCAATCGCAACTGCAACCCCGAACTGCTCCAAACCATCTCCGTCTTCCGCCTGTTTTGCGCGCCTGTGCGGGTTATAGCCAGATCACCGGCCCTGTCACTTCGTTTGTCAAGCCGGGCCTCGCGGCACTGAGGCAAGACTGCCCCTCTGCGCCATGGCGTTGGGCTGGTTTCAGCTTTGCGTCAGAATAAGATTGACGGCGCTTCCGTTAATCACAACCTTACCACTATGCTCAAAGTTAACCGTAATTTTACCGTTGATGTTGGATTGAACTTGTCCAAGGCCCCAATCGGGCTGATCAGGGTGGCGCACCAGCGATCCGGGCTCCAACAAGGAATTTATATTGGCACACATAGACACACCTCCGGGCCCCGCAAAAATGACAGATGATATCCGCGATCACGCGGCCTTGCTCGCCTCGCGCATCTGTCACGATTTAATTAGCCCGCTCGGCGCGATCAACAATGGGTTGGAGCTTTTGGCCATGTCGGGCCTTGGCGATACGCCCGAGATGAAACTGATCGAGGAAAGCATTGCCAGCGCGAATGCCCGCATCCAGTTCTTCCGTGTAGCCCTTGGGGCCTCGTCCGGCACGCAGATCATCGCGCGCGCCGAGATCATGAAACTGCTTGCGGGCTGCTACGGCACGGGGCGGCTGAAAACCCGCTGGGATGCCGCCAGCGATCCGACCCGCACCCAGACCAAGGTGGGCTTTCTGGCAATCATGTGCATGGAGACGGCCCTGCCCAATGGCGGCGAGGTGATCGTCAGCAATGAGCACGGGGCGTGGTCCATTCAGGCTTATGGGCCCAAGATCCGCTTTGATGCCGGGCTGTGGGGTCTGGTCGCTGGCAAGCCGCATGAGGACCTGACCTCCGGCATGGTCCAGTTCGGCCTGCTGGGAGAGGCTTTGAAGATGACCAGCAAAATCCCCCAGATCGGCCATTCCGACAGTGCGGTATCGTTGAAATTCTAACTTATTTCGTCAGACGTTATCGATCTGCTTGAGTCCTTTGGCAAAGCGACGCTGGTTGGCGCGGTAGCTTTCTGCCGATCTGAGAAGGCTTGCGCGGGTCGTGGCGTCCAGCTCCTTGACCACCTTGCCCGGCGCGCCCAGCACCATGGAGCCGTCGGGGATCTCCTTGCCTTCTGTCACCAGCGCGCCCGCCCCGATCAGACAGCCCTGCCCGATCACTGCACCATTCAGCACCGTGGCGCCCATCCCGATCAGTGAGCCCGCGCCAATCGTGCAGCCATGCAGCATCGCCTTATGACCGATGGTGCAGTTTTCGCCAATCACCAGCGGGTAGCCCATATCCGTGTGCAGGACACAGTTTTCCTGCACATTGCTGCCCTTCCCGACCTCGATCACTTCATTATCCCCGCGCAGCGTCGCGCCGAACCAGACGGAGGCACCGGGATGGATGATCACATTGCCGATCAGATTGGCATCGGGCGCGATCCATGTATCCCCGGCGGTCTGCGGGGCAATGCCATCGAGTGAATAAAGGGTCATTTCCGTCGCTCCTCGAATTCCGCGTTGAGATCGCGCACCAGCCCCATCAGCCCGGGCTGGCGGGACCGTTTGAGCCGCTCTGCCGTCAGGATGGCGCGCAGCTCCGCTTCGGCCTCGTCAAGGTCGTGATTGACCAGGCAATAGTCATATTCCGCCCAATGGCTGATCTCGTCGCGGCTTTTTTGCATGCGGGCAGCGATGACCGCGTCGCTGTCCTGCGCGCGGCTGCGCAGACGGCTTTCCAGCTCGGCGATGGAGGGGGGCAAGATGAAGATCGAAACGACATCCTCGGCCATCCCGGAATTGCGCACCTGCTGGCCGCCCTGCCAGTCGATATCAAAGATCACATCGCGGCCGGCACTGATCGCCTCTTCCACGGGCGCGCGGGGCGAGCCGTAGAGGTTTTCGAAGACCTGCGCATGTTCCAGCATCTCGCCTTGCGCCACCATGCGCTCGAAATCGTCGCGCGAGCGGAAGAAATAGTCTTTGCCATCGACCTCGCCCGCCCGCGGGGGGCGTGTGGTGGCAGAGACCGAAAAGCTGAGCTGCGGGTCCCAGGCCATGAGCCGGCCGGCCAGTGTGGATTTGCCCGCGCCCGACGGGGAGGACAGGATGATCAGGATGCCCCGGCGGCTGAGCTGGCTATTCGACATTCTGGACCTGTTCGCGCATTTGGTCGATGATGGTTTTCAGCTCAAGCCCCGTGCGCGTCAGCTCGGCCGCCTGCGCCTTGGAGCATAGCGTGTTGGCCTCTCTGTTGAACTCCTGCATCAGGAAGTCGAGCTTTCGGCCAACGGGCCCCGATTGGCCCAGCAGATCGCGCGCGGCGGCGACATGGGCCTGCAGGCGGTCAATCTCTTCTGTGATATCGGATTTGACCACGATCAGCGCCAGTTCCTGCGCGACCCGGTCGGGATCGGCCGCGCTGGCATCTGCCATGACAAGGGCGAGGTTTTCGCGCAGCTTCTCGGCCTGAGCCTGTTTGCGATCCCGGGCCAGTGCTGCGGCCTGATCGGTCAGCCGGGATATCTCTTCAAGCTGCGTGGTCATGACTGTCGCCAAAGCCGCCCCTTCCGCTGCGCGCATCTGCGCAAAAGCATCGATGGCGGCATCGACATCGGCAAGAATGGCGGCGGTTGGCAGATCGTCAGACGGCTCATCTGATTGGCGGATCACCCCGCGCATGCCCAGAAAATCAGCCGCATCCGGTGCGGGCAAAGCGAGCTTCTTGGCCTCCGCGATCTTGCCGATTTCTATCGCGGCATCCATATAGGCTTCGACCATCTGCGCATCGATACTGACCCCGGCGGCGGCCTGCGACTGCTCTATCCGCAAGCTGCCAGAGATATTGCCGCGCGAGAAGCGCTTTTGCAGCCTGCCACGTATTTCAGCCTCAAGAGCGGCCATCTGTTCGGGAAGCCGCAGCCGG
The DNA here is from genome assembly GCA_964352845.1 of uncultured Rhodobacterales bacterium. Classification (GTDB taxonomy): domain Bacteria; phylum Pseudomonadota; class Alphaproteobacteria; order Rhodobacterales; family Rhodobacteraceae; genus Litoreibacter. Next base: position 10,630 of record CAYGUB010000042.1, read on the forward strand.
ATATCGAGCCCCTTGGCATTGACGCCGCGCAGCTCAAGGCTCCACGAATAGCGCGCATCAGCGCCGGTCCGGGACGCAAAGGCAGTCATGGAGTGGAGCATCGGCATTAACCCATTAACACTTTATCAACTTATTTCACCCTCAAAGATATGTCATACAATCTTAAGAGTTAGGTAAGGTTTCGCGGCTACGGTTAACAAAAGCTGAAGCTCGCGACAACCAAAGGTGATTTACCATTTGGGGATGGCGTCACGTAAAGCGCAGGGACGTGAGTGAATGCAAGATGCTAGACATGAGGGGGCCGAAATCATCCCTCTTTGGACATATCGGGGCGAAATGAATATGACACCTCTGAATGAGATGCAGAGCCACTGGGCACAGCTTCAAGCTGGCCGACTTGTGCCCTTGCGTTCAGAGATTGATCCGCGGGCGATTGCTGGCACGCTTGAGACGGGTTTCATCGTTGAGCGGACACAGCCGGGCATGGTCCGTTTCCGTCTTGCAGGGTTGGCCCTATGCGATCTGATGGGGATGGAAGTGCGCGGCATGCCGCTGCGCTCCTTCATTGCGCCGGCGGTGCGCGCTGATTTCTCGGCCCAGCTGGAGAAGGTCTTTGACGGGCCGGAAGTACACGAATATTCACTGATCTCCGAAAACTCGACCACCGCACCGCTGATGGCGCGCATGTTGATCCTGCCGCTCAAAAGCGACACCGGCGATATTGATCGCGCTATTGGCTGCATTGTGACGGAAGGTGTTGTGGGCCTGTCGCCCCGCCGTTTCCGGGTGCTGGAGACAACCGTGACATCTTTGGTTACCGGCAAGACGACCATAACGGCCGCGCAAAAACATCTTGAGGCGTTTTCCGAAAGCCAATCGCCGTTTCATGCGCGCCCCGTCATGCCCAAAACAGATGATGGCCGCCCGATCCTGCGTATCGTCAATAACGATATCGAAGACTGAGGGCCTGGCCTGTCGCGGGGCCGCACGCAAAGAATAATACTCGAAACTTTATGAGGATGCCGGAGAACCCGCATCCTCTTTTTTTGTCCCCTGGCGGCGTTCTCAGCCTGTTGCCCGCGTGCGTTCGTTGCGCGATGACAGCTCTTCGGCCACAAGGAAAGCAAGCTCCAGCGATTGCGAGGCGTTCAGACGCGGGTCGCAAGCCGTGTGATAGCGGTCCGACAGGTCCTCATCCGTGACAGCCCGGACACCGCCCGTGCATTCGGTCACATCCTTGCCAGTCATCTCGAAATGGACGCCGCCGGGGATCGTGCCTTCGGCTTTGTGGACCGCAAAGAATTCGCTTACCTCACGCATGACGCTGTCGAAGGGCCGGGTTTTGTATCCGGTCGATGATTTGATCGTGTTGCCATGCATCGGATCGCAAGACCATACAACCTGTGCGCCCTCTTCCTGCACCGTCTTGATCAGGCGCGGCAGATGTTCGCCAACCGATCCGGCACCGAAACGCGCGATCAGTGTCAGGCGTCCGGCCTCGTTCTCAGGGTTCAGCTTGGCCATAAGAACCTTGAGATCCTCTGGCGTCGTAGTGGGGCCACATTTCAGCCCGATCGGGTTGAGCACACCGCGCGCAAATTCGACATGCGCACCGTCGGGCTGGCGCGTGCGATCACCGATCCAGATCATATGGCCCGAGCCCGCGACAGGCAGGCCAGAAGTGGAATCAATCCGGCAGAGCGCCTCTTCATATTCCAGCAGCAGCGCCTCATGCGAGGTGTAGAAATCGACCGACGACAGCTCATGATTGCTTTGACCCGTCAGCCCGGCGGAGGTCATGAAATCGAGGCTGTCCTGTATTCTGTTGGCCATCTCGCGATATTGTGACGCCGCCTCGCCGTCGGTAAAGCCCAGGGTCCAGGCATGAACCTGATGCAGATCGGCATAACCGCCCTTGGAGAAAGCGCGCAGCAGGTTGAGCGTGGCTGCAGCCTGGGTGTAGGCCTCCAGCATCTTTTTTGGGTCAGGGATGCGGGCCTCGGGGGTAAAGGCAAGCTCATTGATGATATCGCCGCGATAGCTTGGCAGCTCGACCCCATCCTTGACCTCTGTCGGTGCAGAGCGTGGTTTGGCGAACTGGCCCGCCATGCGGCCGACTTTGACCACCGGCACTTTCGCGCCGTAGGTCAGCACCATGGCCATCTGCAGCATGACCTTGAACGTATCGCGGATTGTGTCGGCAGAGAACTCCGCGAAGCTTTCGGCGCAATCGCCACCTTGCAGCAAGAAGGCCTCACCGCGCGAAACCGCAGCCAGAGAGGATTTCAGCTTCCGCGCCTCCCCCGCAAAGACCAACGGTGGGTATTTCGACAATTGTTTTTCAACCGCGCCCAAAGCCTCGGCATCCAGATAATCCGGCATCTGGATCCGAGGTTTCGACCGCCAATCCGACTTCGTCCATGTCTGTGCCATAGGTCACGCTCCGTAAGCTTCGCTGATCTGTTCCGAGGTTTGTGTTTACGTGCTTGCGCGGGGCTTGCCAATGTCGAAATCTCGGTTATGGGTGAGAGTGGTATCTGACCGGCATTCGTCGGCCGGACCTGCACCAGCGGCGGAGGTTCTGTTGACGCAGAGCGGAAATATCGGGGCAAGTAAACAGGGCACGGCGCGCCGGTTTGTCTTCGTTTTGATGAATGATTTCACGATGCTCAGTTTCGCCGGAGCGATTGAGGCGCTGCGGATCGCCAATCGCAAGATCCCGGGCTCCTACGAATGGTTGCTGGCGGGTGAAGGGGGGCAAAGCGCGACATGCTCGGCCGGGATAAGCTATCAGCTGGATATGGGGCTTGAAGAACTGCAGCGCGATGACACGATCATTTTATGCGGCGGGATTGACGTCCAACAGGCCACCACCAAGCGCCTGCTCAACTGGCTGCGGCGCGAAGCGCGACGCGGCGCCACGATCGGGGGGCTGTGCACCGGCAGCTATGCCATGGCGCGCGCGGGTCTTCTGGATGGCAAACGCGCCACGATCCATTGGGAAAATCAGGACAGTTTTCTTGAGGAGTTCGATGAGGTCGAGCTGACAAAATCGGTCTTTGTGATTGATGGCAACCGGATGACAACGGCGGGCGGAACCTCGTCCATTGATCTCATGCTCAAGCTGATCGCCACGGATCTGGGCGAGGAGATCGCCAATGGCGTGGCCGATCAGCAGATCTACAGCTCGATCCGCACCGATCAGGACCAGCAGCGCCTGTCTATTCCCACCCGGATCGGCGTGCGCCATCCGAAACTTGCCCGGGTGATCCAGATGATGGAGAGCAATATCGAGGAGCCGATCAGCCCTGCCATCCTGGCCCGCGATGTGGGCATGTCCACGCGCCAGCTGGAACGGCTGTTCCGCCGCTATCTCAACCGCAGCCCGAAACGCTACTATATGGAAATCCGGCTGGGCAAGGCGCGCAACCTGTTGATGCAAACCGAGATGAGCGTGATCAATGTGGCGCTGGCCTGCGGCTTCGCTTCGCCGTCGCATTTTTCGAAATGCTACCGGGCGCATTACAACACAACGCCCTACCGTGAACGCGGGTCGCAGGGGTCGCACGGGGCGCGCGACTCGGGTTGAGCGCCCGGCTCAGCGGTCTGTCGCGGTATCCGACGGCTCCGGTCGGCTACGCGATTTCCCACCGCCGCGCCGCCGGGGTCCTGGGCCGGTCGAAAGCCCTTCCCGCAGCACCGCTTTCATCGGATGATCGTCAGGTTCGGCCGCGTGGCGCTGCAACAGCGCCGCAATCAGCGGGGCCATGTCGGTTTGCTCGACGCTCAAGGCCCAATCCACAAGGATCGACCGGCATTCCGACGCCGTGATCCCGTCGATGCGAAACGATTCGTAGATCAGACCCTTGGGATCTTCAGGGCTGCGGTTGGTCGATGCGGTCATGCGGGCACGTCTTTTTCTGTTGCGGGTCGGAATACAGCGTCGATGATGGCGGCAGCCCTGGCGCGGGTCTGGTCCAGTTGCGACGCCAGCGTGTCGGCATCCTGCGCGCCGGTCT
>CAYGUB010000043.1:0-14639 GCA_964352845.1 uncultured Rhodobacterales bacterium
AGTCGCAAAGAACCAGTAGCGGATCATGATGACCATCAGCACGTTATATTCTGTGGCCAGATGGCGCGAGATACCGTCCTGGATGCCAAAGATGAAGGCTGTGGCCATCATTAGGGCGATGCCGCGTTGTGTGTCACTCATCTCAGCACGCCACGGGTCATATGACGCTTGCGCCCGAAACCCGGTGCGCGGGTGATGTCAAACCCCGCCGCCTCAAGCGCGCGCCTGACATGACCTGCGGCGGTGTAGGTGGCGCAGCTGCCGTCCGGGGCGGTATGGCGGGCGATTTCTGTCATCAGCGCGGGCTCCCAAAGCTCCGGGTTTTTGGCAGGCGAGAAGCCGTCGAGAAACCACGCATCAGCGCTGCCGGGCCATTTCGGCAGGCGCGCGCGGGCATCGCCTTTGATCAGCTCGAGCGTGAAATACCGCGTCTCCACGCGAAAGCTGTGCGGTTTGTAGACCGCCGTAAGCGCCTGAATATCGAGTGTCGGGAATGCGCCCAGCGCGCGTGCAAGTGCCTGCGGGTCCAGCGGGAAGGCTTCGAAACTGGTGAAATGCAGGGGTGTGTTCAGCCCGGCGGTCTTCCACGCCTCCAGAGCGGTGAGAAAGTTGAGCCCGGTGCCAAAGCCAAGCTCTGCGATATGGAAGCCTTTGCGAAACCGTCCGGGCAGATCATTGCCCGCCAGAAAGACGTGGCGGGTTTCGGCCAGACCATCCTCAAGCGAGAAATAGGGATCGTCGAAGCGTTGCGAGACGGGCGTGCGGTCGCGCCATTCGATCAAGGCTTGCTGGTCAGTCATGGGGATCTGCTTTAGGTCGTGTAGCCACAGAATGCGCAAGGAGGTGCGGGCTTGTCCAGAGCAAGACAGCAGGTCGATGTAACGATACTTGGCGCGGGGATTTTCGGGCTGAGCGTCGCCTGGTCCTGCGTGTTGAAAGGGGCCGTGGTACGCCTCATCGACCCGCGCGGCGTGGCAGGCGGGGCCAGTGGCGGGATTGTCGGTGCTTTGGCGCCGCATACGCCGGAGAACTGGAACGACAAGAAGCAGTTTCAATTCGAAAGCCTGCTCATGGCGCAGGCCTATTGGGACGAGATCGCCTGTATCGGCGGGCGCGATCCCGGCTATGCGCGAACCGGGCGCATCCAGCCTGTGATGGACGCGCGCGGGCTGGAACTGGCGCAGGGGCGTATTGCGGGGGCACGGGCCCATTGGGCGGGGCAGGCGCATTGGCAGCTGCAGGCGCCCGATCCCGATTGGGGACCTGTCGCGCCAATGGGGCAGGTGGTGTTTGACACGCTCAGCGCCCGGATCCACCCACGGCAGGCCTGCGAGGCTCTGGCAGCCGCCCTGCGCGCCCGGGGGGCGGAGATCGTGGCGGAGGGGCCGCGCGCCGGCCATGTGGTGCATGCAACAGGTTATGAGGGGCTTGTGGCCTTGTCGCAACAGCTGGACCGGCCGGTCGGGAATGGCGTGAAGGGCCAGGCGCTTTTGCTGCGTTTTGACGCGCGGGAGCGGCCGCATATATTTGCCGATGGGATGCATATTGTGCCGCATGGTGATGGGACTGTGGCGATCGGCTCGACCAGTGAACGCGACTGGGAGGCGCCCGCGTCCACCGATGCGCAGCTTGAGATGCTCCGAGCGCGGGCGGTTGAGAGCGTGCCGCTTCTTGCTGACGCCGAGATCGTCGCGCGCTGGGCTGGCGTGCGTCCGCGTGCGCGCAGCCGGGCGCCAATGCTGGGGGCTCACCCTTTGGACAAGACGGCCTATATCGCCAATGGCGGGTTCAAGATCGGCTTCGGGATCGCGCCCCGGATCGGGCAGGTCATGGCTGATCTGATCCTTGAGCAGCGCGATGAGATCCCTGATCTGTTCCGAGTGGCGGCCTCTGTGCCACACAGTGCGCGCAAGGAGGTCTGAGTATGCCTTTCGGACTTGATTGTCGGTCCACTGACAGGGGACAAACCCGTTTCGCCAGCAGCTCGGAGATGGTGATAAGGACGCAGGACAGGCCGGGCACTGGGCGCGAGACCCTGGGGCGCGGCGCGCACCGGCCCTTGCCCGCGCCGTTTCCGGTTGCACCCTGCGCCTTGACCGTCCTACACAGATCACGGCTTGAAGGAGGAGTGCGCCATGCGTCGCGTCGTCGTCACAGGGTTGGGTATCGTCTCGCCCATCGGTAATTCCGCAGGCGAGGTCGCGGCCGCGCTTAAGGCGGGCAGATCGGGTATCGAGGCCAGCCCCGAGATGGTCGAGCACGGGTTTCGCAGCCAGATCGCTGGCACGCTCAAGATCGACATCAAGGAGCATGTCGACAAGCGTCGCCTGCGCTTCATGGGGCCGGGCGCGGCATATGCCCATATTGCGATGGAGCAGGCGATTGCCGATGCGGGTCTGGAGGCGACGGATGTGATCAACCCGCGCACCGGGCTGATCGCGGGCTCGGGCGGGCCGTCAACCTCGGCCATGTTTGCCGCGCATCAATCCGTGCTGGCCACAGAGGCCACAAAGCGGATCGGTCCTTTTGCCGTGCCCAAATGCATGGGCTCCACGATCTCTGCCAATCTGGCGACGGCCTTCCAGATCAAGGGGATCAACTATTCCATTACGTCGGCCTGCTCGACCTCACTGCATTGCATCGGTGCAGCGTCCGAGCAGATCATGCTGGGCAAACAGGATGTGATGTTTGCCGGCGGCGGGGAAGAGCTTGACTGGACACTGTCCTGTCTCTTTGACGCCATGGGCGCGATGAGCAGCAAATATAACGACACGCCGACCCGCGCCTCCCGCGCCTTTGATGCTGACCGCGACGGGTTTGTGATTGCCGGCGGCGGCGGCATTATCGTGCTGGAAAGCCTTGAGCATGCGCGGGCACGCGGCGCGAAAATATATGCGGAAGTGACCGGTTTCGGCGCAACCTCCGACGGGGCCGATATGGTGGCCCCTTCCGGTGAGGGTGGCGAGCGGGCGATGCGCATCGCGCTTGAGACGATTCCCAAGGGCCGCTCGGTGAGTTATATCAATGCGCACGGCACCTCAACGCCCGTGGGTGATGTAGGCGAGGTCGAGGCGGTGCGCCGTGTTTTTGGGCATGGCACGGCGCCCGTGATCAGCTCTACGAAATCCATGACGGGCCATTCGCAAGGGGCCACCGGCGCGCAGGAAGCGATCTATTGCCTCTTGATGCTCGAAAAGGACTTTATCGCGCCATCCATTAATGTCGAGACGCTGGACCCGGCGCTGGAGCCGTCCGAAATTGCAACCACGCTGGTGGAAAATGCCGGGCTGGACAGCGTCATGACCAATTCCTTCGGATTTGGCGGCACGAACGGATCCATGTTGCTGAGCAAGTTTGAGGAATAATCGATGACATCACTGCAAGGCAAACGCGGCCTGATCATGGGCGTCGCCAATGAGCGCTCGATCGCATGGGGGATCGCAAAAGCCATGTCCGAGGCGGGCGCGGAGTTGGCCTTCTCCTATCAGGGCGAAGCCTTTGGCAAGCGGGTGGAGCCGCTCGCGGCCAGTGTCGGCTCTGACATTCTGGTCGATGTCGATGTGACCGACGATGCCTCGCTCGATGCCTGTTTTGGCCGGCTGGCAAAGACGTGGGGCAGTCTCGATTTCGTGGTTCATGCGATTGCGTTCTCCGACAAGAACGAGCTGACGGGGCGGTTTGTCGATACCAGCCGGGAGAATTTCAAGACCTCCATGGTTATCTCCTGCTATTCACTGATTGATGTGGCCCGGCGCGCGGCCCCCTTGATGCGCGAGGGGGGCACGATTCTTACGCTGACCTATCAGGGCTCCAACCGGGTGACGCCGTTCTATAACGTCATGGGCGTGGCCAAGGCGGCGCTGGAAAGTGCGGTGCGCTATCTGGCCAATGATCTGGGTCCCGATGGGATCCGTGTGAACGCAATAAGTCCGGGCCCAATGAAGACCCTTGCAGGAGCGGCCATTGGCGGCGCGCGCAAGACCTTCCGCCAGACCGAGGCCAACGCGCCGATGCGGGCCAATGCAACGCTTGAGGCAGTCGGTGGCACGGCGGTCTATCTGGCCTCTGATGCGGGTGCCTGCACAACCGGAGAGATCATCCGGGTCGATGGCGGATATCACGTGCTGGGTATGCCGCAGAGCGAAAACCTGTAAGCTATCCGACAAATCACCGAGAATCCGGCTTAACTTAACGCCACGGCAATCTATCTGGGCGCTAATCGTCCGGTATTAGCCACTTTTATGTCCCATTTCGTTTGTACGCGAACGGCTGGTGACAAACTTGGCGGGGAAGCCGGGCAATAGGTATGCTGGAACTTTTGGGAACAGTCTTTTTGTGTGCCATGATGGTGCATGTGCTGCGGGGCGGGCTTGTCTCGACAAATGGCATGACGATTGTCGGTATGGATGTCGAAGGCGTTTCGATGGGGGCGATGGCCTTCCTGCTGGCCGCGGTCTATTTCGGCCCGGTCTTCGGCTTTGCCATAGTGTTCAGCGTGATGATCCATGAATTCGGTCACGTTGCGGCCTTCCGCATCGCGGGCCATGAGGATGCGCGTTTCAGGCTGATCCCGCTGATGGGCGGTGTCGCGATATCCGACAAACGGCCCGAAAGCGCGCTGCATGATTTCTTCATCACCCTGATGGGGCCGGGCATCTGTATCGCGCCCATGATCGCAGCCATGGTCGGCCAGCACGTGCTGGCGCCGGTCTGGCCGCAAGGCGCTGATTTCCTGTGGACTTTCGCCATCGTCACCGGCGCGCTGAATTTCTTCAACCTGCTGCCCTTCTGGCCGCTTGATGGTGCGCGCTGCCTGCGCATCATCGCCGACGCCTTCATGCCAAGCCTGACCAAGTTTATCACGCTGGCCATGAGTGCAGGGTTTGCTGCGGCTGCTTTGTCGATGCAATCGCTTGTCCTGTTTGCCTTTGCCCTGATCGGCGCGCAGACCCTGTTTTTCGCTGAGCCCGATGAGCAACTGCACCTGCCGCGCCTCACACGGTCGCGGGGGCTGCTGGCGGCGGCAGCTTATCTCGCGACTGCGGCGGTTCATTTCTGGGGCGGCTTTGCGATGTTGATCTGGTTGATCTGACGCGCCGCTGCGCTCAATTTCTCCGTTTCTTCCGGCGCTGGGCTGTGACAGTCTCCTCCTACCGTGATCCGGGGGAAACTCATGCCAATCACCACCTGCATATTTGACGCCTATGGCACCTTGTTCGATGTCTCCGCCGCTGCGCGCGAAGCGGCAGACGAGCCGGGCCGCGACGCGCTTGCGGCCTGCTGGCAGAAGCTGGCAAATGACTGGCGGCTGAAGCAGTTGCAATATACCTGGCTGCGCGCCGTGACGCGGGCGCATACGGATTTCTGGGCCGTGACACAAGACGGGCTCGACTGGGCAATGGAGGCCAATGGGCTCGACGACCCCGATCTGCGCGAACGGCTCTTACAGCTTTATTGGGAGCTCTCCGCCTTTCCGGAAGTCCCCGCCATGCTTGCCGCGTTGAAATCGGCTGGGCTGAATACCGCGATCCTGTCCAACGGCTCGCCGGCTATGCTGGAAGGTGCGGTGCAATCTGCCGGGGTTGGCGCGTTTCTCGATGATGTGCTAAGCGTCGAGGATGTCGGCATCTTCAAGCCCGATGCTTCTGTTTATGATCTGGTCTGCAAACGGTTTGACTGCGCCCAATCCGATGTGCTCTTTGTTTCTTCCAATGGCTGGGACGCGGCGGCGGCTGCCGGTTTCGGCTTCGCGACGGTTTGGGTCAACCGCGCGGGGGAGCCTGTCGACCGGTTGCCATGGACCCCGGACACGATCCTGAGCGATCTGGTGACGATCCCCGATCTGGCAGGGGGGCTTTAGCATGGCGGAGTTCACCACAAGCGACGGGGTCAGGCTCCACTACCTTGACGAGGGCACGGGGCTGCCGCTGATTTGCCTTGCAGGGCTGACGCGCAACAGTTCTGATTTCGAATACATGCTTCCGCATATCCCGCCCTGCCGCGTGATCCGGCTGGATTATCGCGGGCGCGGCAACTCGGATTGGGCCGATCACAGCAGCTATACCATCCCGCGCGAGGCGCAGGACACGTTGGAGCTGATGGACCATCTCGGGCTTGCGCGCGCGGCGATCCTTGGCACCTCACGCGGCGGGTTGATCGCGATGAGCCTTGCCGTGATGGCGCGCGACCGGCTGATCGGGGCCTGTCTCAACGATATCGGCCCGGAGATTGACGAGGAGGGCCTGGCAGTGATCCGTGGCTATATCGGGCGCAATCCGGCGGCCAAGAGCCTCGCCGAAGTGGCAGAGCTGCGCGCCGCGCTGATGGAAGGCTTCACCGATGTGCCGCCCGACCGCTGGATGGAGGAAGCGCGCAAGCATTATATCGTGACCGACGCAGGCCTTACGATCAATTACGACCCCAAGCTGCGCGACGCCGTGATCGAGGCGGGTGCGCAACCCGTGCCGGATCTTTGGCCACTGTTTGACGCGCTATCTGGCCTGCCTCTCGGGATCATCCGGGGCGAAAACTCGGATTTGTTGTCGCGCGAGACAGCGCGCGAGATGCGCCGCCGCAGACCCGATGCGATCTATGCGCAGGTGGCCGGGCGCGGCCATGTCCCGTTTCTTGATGAGCCCGAATCGATAGATGTGCTGCGCAAATTCATCGAGGCCTGCGCGTGAATCTTGAGATGATCCGCGCTGCCGCGGAAAGGCTGGAAGGGCATGTGCGGGTGACGCCTTTACTCAGCTCGCCCTTTCTCGACGAGATCGCGGGGCGGCGGGTCTTCGTCAAACCGGAGGCGTTGCAGCACACGGGCTCGTTCAAGTTTCGCGGGGCGTGGTCGGCGGTCTCGGCCCTGTCGGCAGAGGCACTGAAGGCCGGGGTCATCGCCTTTTCCAGCGGCAATCATGCGCAAGGCGTGGCAATGGCTGCGCGCGCGCATGGGGCGAGGGCTGTCATTATTATGCCAAGCGATGCGCCTGCTCAAAAGATCGACAACACGCGAGGTCTGGGCGCGGAGGTCGTGCTTTATCAGCGCGACACGCAGGATCGCGACGAGATCGGCGCGCAGCTGTCGCGGGATCGTGGCCTGACACTGATCAAACCGTTTGATGAGCCTGAGGTGATTGCAGGCCAGGGCTCGGTCGGGGTGGAGATCGCCCGGCAGAGCCGCGCACACAAGATCAACGCGCGCGAGGTGCTGGTATGTTGCGGGGGCGGCGGGCTTACATCGGGCATAGCGCTCGCGCTGGAGGGCGATGCGCCCGGGCTGACCGCCCGCCCAGTGGAGCCGGAGGGATTTGACGATGTCACCCGCTCCCTTGTCAGCGGCAAGCCAGAGCGTAACGCGCGGCTGTCTGGCTCGCTTTGCGACGCGATCGTCACGCCCACCCCGGGCGAGATCACATTGCCGATTATGAAGCGGCTTTGCGGTCCCGGCATTGTCGTGGCCGAGAGCGATTGTCTGCGGGCCATGGCGCTTGCCTTTGCGCGGCTGAAGCTGGTGCTGGAGCCCGGCGGCGCCGTTGCGCTGGCGGCGGCGCTGTTTCATGGTGACGAGATTGCCGGAGAGGATGTGATCGCCGTTGCCTCGGGTGGCAATGTCGATGCGCCCATCTTCAAACTGGCGCTGGATAAATACGGAGAGAGCGTGTGACTGAGCTGACTGTTGCGAGTTTCAACGTCAAAAACCTGATCGGGGCGGAGCAGGAATATTACCGTTTCGAGAAATATACGCTTGAGGAACATGCCTGGAAAGAGGCCTGGCTGGCCGATCAGCTCTATACGCTTGGCGCTGATGTGGTGGGGTTTCAGGAGATCTTTGATGAGCCCGCCCTGCGTGCCGTGATCGCCGAGGCCGATGCGCGTGGGGCTGCGTCCAATGCGGATGTGATCCCCGACCGCTCGAAACGTTATGCGCGCAAGGCGATCTTTCGCAAACTGGCTTATAGACCCTACGCCGACGCCGCACTTGCCGTCGCGCCCAATATCAATGATGGCGGTCCCGGCGCGCGTCGTCCGGGCGTTGCGATCCTGTCGCGGTACGGTTTTGTCGGCACGCCCGAGGTGATCCAGGATATCGATCCGGTGCTGGAAATCCCCTTCGATCTGATGGGCGGCGGTGACGGCGGGCTTTACCGTCTGAACCGCCTGTCCCGCCCAATTCTGAAGGCCCGCGTGCCGATGGGACGCCATGTGGTCACGGTGTTCAATTGCCATCTGAAATCCAAACTGGGGGAGTTTCCCCGCCCCGAGGGTGCCGCTTTCGCACCTGAGGCGGACCTGACCGATTATGATGCCGTGGCCCGCGCCATGGGGGCCTTGCGCGCGGCGACCCGGCGCATGGCGGAGGCCTGGGTGTTGCGCAAACTGATCGTGGCCGAGCTTGAGGCCGGTCACCCCGTGATCGTCATGGGTGATTTCAACGATAGCGAAAATGCCGTGTCATCAGAGATCATCGCAGGCGAGCGGCCTTTCAAGAACTACGCCTGGATGCGGCGCCATGATGCGCAAAAACAAAATGACCGCTATTCGGACGCGGAAAATGAGCAGATACAGGAGGCCATCAACCGCGTGATGCTGCAGTCCTGCGAGAAGCTTTTCGTCAAGAAATCCCTGCGCGACATGGTCTATACATCGGCTTTCGGAGGTGTGTTCGAGAGTATCGACCAGATCCTGCTGTCACGCCATTTCACCAGTGGGCCGGACCAGATCGCCGAGATGGAATATTTCAGCGTCTTCAACGACCACCTGACCGATGGCTCCCATCCGGAAGCGCCCTATAACAAACTGGCCTCCGACCACGGACAGATCATGGCGCATCTGCGTCTCGTTGAGGGCTGAACACCATCCATGCGGCCAGCATCAGCAGGCTCGCCAGCAAAAAGGGTGCGCCGGGGAAGGACCAGCCGCGTTCGGCCATGGTGAAGAAGGCGAATACCTGCGTCATGACCAGCGGGGTCAGGATCATCCCGAAGGCGTTGATCGACGACATGATGCCCTGCAACTCGCCCTGCTGATCGTCTCTGGCGCGCTGTGACATGATGCCTTGCAGCGCAGGCGCCACGACCGCGCCCAGCGAGGCCAGCGGCGTGACTGCCAAAAGCAGCCAGCCATTGGTAATTAGCGCGATCATGACAAGCGTTGCGGCATTGAACAGCAGGCCCAGATAGACCGTCCTGAGCTCTCCGAAACGGGCGATGACGACACGGATCAGCACGCTTTGCGTGATCGCCATGGAGATGCCGTAGACTGCCAGCGATATCCCGATCATGCCGGGCGACCACCCGAAGGAGGCCTGTGTATAGAAGGCCCAGATTGCGGGGTAGACCATATTGGCGACCTGATAGAAGAAATAGACCAGCAGCAGGGCCGACAGGCCGGGCAGTTTGGAGAGATATTTCATTCCGCCCAGAGGATTGGCGCGCTTCCAGTCAAAGGCGCGGCGTTTGTCGGGGGTCACGGTCTCGGGCAGCACGAAATAGCCAAACACGAAATTGATACCCGCAAGCGCTGCGGCGGCATAAAAAGGCGCGCGCGGCCCGAGCTCTCCCAGAAAGCCGCCAATGACGGGGCCCAGTACAAAGCCCATGCCGAACCCCGCAGAGATCAGGCCGAAATTCTGCGCCTTCTCCTCGGGCTTGGAGATATCGGCGATGAAGGCCGATGCCGTTGAATGGGTTGCCGCCGTGATCCCGCCAAGGATCCGGCCGATCAGCAGCCAGATCACAGTGCCTGCCAGCGCCATGATCACATAGTCCAGCGCCATGATAGCCAGCGAGACCAGCAGCACCGGCCTGCGCCCGAACCGGTCCGACAGATTGCCCAGAAGCGGGCTGAAGAAGAATTGCATCACCGCAAAGCTGGCCGACAATATCCCTCCCCAGATCGCCGCATCCGATATATCGGCACCGCGCACCTGTTTGAGCAATTCTGGCATGACAGGCAGGATCAGCCCGATCCCCATCGCGTCGAGGATAACGGTAACCATGACGAAGCTGATGGCGGATTTGCGAAACATGGCTGAACATGCCCGTGCCGGGGTTGGGGTTCAATCAGATATGGCCGATCTCGCGCAGGAAACTCAGCACAAGCTGCGTAAAGACGTCGGGCACCTCTGCGCAGGGAAGATGACCTGCGCCGCGTATCAGTTCAAACCGGCTGCCGGGTATCAAACCGAGTGTCTCGCGCACCAGATCGGGCGGCGTCGCGCCGTCTTCCGATCCGGCGATACCCAGCGTGGGCAGGCGCAACCCCGCCGTCTGCGTGTAGAAATCGGTCCCGGCGATGGCGGCTGCGCATCCGGCATATCCTTGCTCGGGCGTGGCAAGCAGCATCTCCTTCCATGGACCCAGCGCAGGCGTGTCGCGAAAGCCGCGCGAAAACCAGCGCAGCATGATGTCGTTAGCCATGGCCCCCAGCCCCTTGGCCCGCAACAGCGAGATACGATCTTGCCACATCTGCGCCGTGCCGATCTTGGCGGCGGTATTTGACAGCACCATCGCGCGGATCAGATCAAGCCGCTTGACGGCGAGGCCCTGCGCGATCATCCCGCCGATGGACAGGCCTACGAAAACGCTGTCCTTGACGGCGAGGTGATCTAGCAGCCGCTCGGCATCATGGATCAGCGTGCCCATCTTGTAGGGCGCATCCGGAACAGAGCTTTCCCCATGCCCGCGCATATCGTAGCGAATGATGCGCAAGCTCTCGGGCAAACCCGCCACCACACCGTCCCACAGATGCAGGTTCGTGCCCAAAGAGTTGGAAAAGACCAGCGCGGGGCCATTGGCGTCGCCCTCGTCGCGGAAATGCAGGGTCACGTCATCAAGTTCCAGATTTGGCATTCTCGCGGCTCCAGGGAGGGCGTTGCTTTGGGTCAGTCAAACACAGATCGATTTCGCTTGCACCCGGCAAACATGGCGTCAAAGCTCAGGCGCAACATGACAGGGGGATGCCGGATGGCGAAGGTGAAAGCGGCCGTGTGCCATGCATTCAATGCACCGCTGAAGATAGAACAGGTAGACCTGCGCGCGCCCATAGCCGGAGAGGTCGAGGTCACGCTTGAGGCCTGCGCGATCTGCCATTCCGACCTTGTGTTCATTGATGGCGGCTGGGGCGGGGCGCTGCCTGCCGTGTTTGGCCATGAGGCGGCAGGGCGGGTCTCCGCGCTTGGCGCAGGCGTGTCAGGCTATGCGGAGGGGGACGCGGTGCTGGTCACCCTGATCCGGGCCTGCGGCAACTGCCCGTCCTGCGACGCCGGCACGCCCACGCAATGCGCCGCACCGCGCCCGCCCGAGAGCTCTCCTTTGCGCAATGCGGAGGGTGAGCTGCTCAATCAAGGCATGGCTTGCGGTGCGTTTGCGGAGAAGGTCGTGGTCCATCACAGCCAGATCGCGAGAATTCCGGGAGATATGGCAATGGATGCGGCGTCGCTGCTGTCTTGCGGCGTGGTCACGGGGCTGGGCGCTGTCGTCAATACCGCGCGGCTCAGGCCGGGGCAGATAGCGGTGGTGATCGGTGCGGGCGGCGTTGGGCTGAATGCTGTTCAGGGCGCAGTGATCGCGGGGGCGTCGCGGATCATTGCGGTAGATATGTTGCCTGAGAAACTGAACGCCGCGCGCGAATTCGGCGCGACGGATGGCTTGCTGGCCAGTGATCCCGACCTGCCCGGCAAACTCGCCAAGATCACCTCTGGCCGGATGGCTGATGCGGTTTTCGTCACGGTCGGTGCGATCCCCGCCTTCGAAACCGCGCCTGATCTGCTGGCGCCGGGCGGCGTGATCTATATCGTCGGCCTGCCCCATATCGGCGCGAAGGCAAGTTATGAGCCGGTCAATCTGGGCGCCTTGGCGCAGGGCATGAAGGGGACGAAAATGGGCGATGTGGTGCTCAGCCGCGATATTCCGTGGATGGTGGATCTTTACCAGCAGGGACGTCTGAAACTGGATGAGCTGATTTCGGGTCGCTACACGCTGGAGCAGATAAACGAGGCGATCTCGGATACCAAATCCGGCGCAGCCCGGCGCAATGTCGTGGTGTTCCGATGAAGCTGCGTGATCTGGAGATCATAGTCACCGCGCCGCCTGCGCCGGGTTGGGGCGGGCGCTATTGGATATTTGTCAAACTGACGACAGCTTGCGGGATTACCGGGCTTGGAGAGGTCTACGCCTCCAGCATCGGGCCGCAGGCCATGCGCGGCGTGATCGAAGATGTCTTTGCGCGGCATATGCAAGACGAGGATCCCACCAATATCGAGCTGATGTTTCGCCGAGCCTATTCATCCGGCTTCACGCAGCGGCCGGATCTGACCGTGATGGGCGCCTTCTCAGGCCTCGAGATCGCCTGCTGGGATATTCTGGGCAAAGCGCGCGATGCGCCGGTCTGGGCCCTTCTGGGCGGGCGGATGAATGAACGTATTCGCCTCTATACCTATCTCTACCCGCTGCCGCATCACGATATCGAGGCGTTCTGGACCTCGCCTGAGATGGCGGCCGAGGCAGCGCTGGACGCCGTGGATCGGGGCTATACAGCGGTGAAATTTGACCCGGCCGGGCCCTACACGTTGCGCGGTGGCCACCAGCCGGGCATGCGCGATATCGAGATGTCGGTGGCCTTTTGCAAGGCAATCCGGGAGACCGTGGGCTGCCGGGCTGATCTGCTGTTTGGCACGCATGGGCAGTTTACCACGGCAGGGGCGATACGGCTGGGCCACGCGATAGAGCCCTATCAGCCCCTCTGGTTCGAAGAGCCTGTCCCGCCTGACAATCCGCTGGAATTCGCCGAGGTCGCCCGCGCGTTGCGCATTCCCGTGGCGACGGGGGAGCGTCTGACGACCAAGGCGGAATTCGCAACCATTCTGCGCAGCGGTGGGGCGAAAATCCTGCAACCCGCGCTGGGCCGGGCAGGTGGCATTTGGGAGGCCAAGAAGATCGCCGCATTGGCCGAGGTTTTCAACGCCGAGATGGCGCCGCATCTTTATGCCGGACCGGTGGAATGGGCGGCCAATCTGCATTTTGCCACCTCGATCCCGAACCTGTTGCTCGCCGAAACTATCGAAACGCCGTTCCATGACGCGCTGATCGGTGGCGCAATACGTGCCGAGCATGGCTTCGCGCGGCTGTCGAATGCCCCCGGTCTGGGGATCACGCTGGACGAGGATCTGGCCGCCGCGCATCCCTATCATGGCACGGGCCTGCATTTGGAGATGCAAGAAGCCCCTTGTGATTATGAGGCGGGCAATTCCTTCGCGGGCGGGGCGCCTGTCAAAGCATAGATCAGCGCGCGCGTTCATGCTCCAGCCGCTGGCGGGCGATGGCCTCATTATGCTCGGATTTCTGCTGGGCTGACAGGCTTTGCTCTACATAGTCGAGATGGGTGTGGACCGCCGCGCGCGCGGCTTGCGCGTCGCGGGCGATGATGGCGTCGCGGATCGCGCGGTGTTGCCCCAGCAACATGTCGCGGGTTGTGTGATGGCGAAACATGATCTGGCGATTGTAGAAAACGCCGCCGCGCAACATCTCGAACATGGCCCGCATCATATGCAGCATAATGATGTTGTGCCCGGCCTCGACGATTGCGATGTGAAACTCGGCATCAAGCAGGGATTCCTCGTTCGGATCACGCTTCGTGTGGGCCAGTTCCATCTTGCCGAAGATCTCGCCGATCAGCGCCAGATCGGTCTCGGAGCCGAACCGGGCCGCGCGCTCGGCTGCAAGGCCCTCGATGTCACGACGGAAGGCGACATAGTCAAACACTGCTTCGGGATGCGCGGCAAACAAGGACACCAGCGCTTCGGGGAACAAGGCGCCCAGCGAGGCGGAGACATAGATACCCGCGCCTGCGCGTGTCTCAAGCAAGCCGCGGCTTTGCAGATCTGCCACGGCTTGACGCAGCGAGGGGCGTGAGACGCCAAGACGATCCGATAATTCACGCTCGGAGGGCAGCCGCTCTGAGGGGCGCAATATCCCGCGCAGGATCAACAACTCAATCTGGCTAACGACCGAGTCTGACAGCTTCTCGGGTGCGATTCGTTGAAATGGCATAAAACCCCCTGAATTGGTCAAAATTTATGACCGGCAGGAGGTCATTTGGCAAGTGTTCTGGCGAAGCGGGATCGTTGAAGATGCGATTGTAAGTTGACACTGAAAACTGCAGTAACCCGGAAGACGTCAGATGATCTGGGACGAAGGCGGATGAGACCCTAGAAATAAGTGCTTTGAAGGGTCGTCCCGGGGACAGACGGAAAAATTCGCGGGACAAAAAATGTGGGCGAATTTGAGCTGTTTTAGGGGTAAGTTGCTGACCTAGATGTGTTTTATGCAGAGAATATGCTTCGCTTAAAACCCTGTAAAACAGGGCTTAACACCATAATTCCCAAGGACTTACCCACCCAACGTGTCACACCTTTCCGCTCTCTGACCACATACTTCACCTCTTGCTCACCGCATCTTTGTTGTACGTAACCCCGGCTGATGCCGGCCTCAATCGCACAGACGAAGGCCGCAGGCTCAATCAGATCAATCGCCATGCCTGGCAGTGTCGCGACCAGCTGTCGGCTCAAATGCCCGATCTGAAGCGAAACGCTCTAGGCGGCGTCTTCATTTAGGGGATTCCTATTTGGTGTAAGTTCTGATTCA
>CAYGUB010000044.1:0-14630 GCA_964352845.1 uncultured Rhodobacterales bacterium
CAGCCTTGATGATCAGGCGGCTCGGGTGCGCCTATGGGGGCCTCGGCTTGGGTTCGGCCTGCTACCCGACCGGATTGACGCAGCAGCTGAGTGGCTGGCCGATCAGGTCGACACTCCGCGCAGGCGTGCGCCGGTTGATCTGGGGCCTGATGGAGCTGAACGGGCTGCCGAGATCCTGCTGGATATGCTGTGCCCGGTTTCCTGAAGCAATATTCAGATGCCGCGCAAGCGGCGGAGGCCTTGCGACGGACGAGGATCCTGCGCGCGCAATCGGTGCAAACGCCCGCCGCAATACACGGCCCGACACCCTCGGAACTGGACTTCGACACTATCGAGGGGCGCACCGGGCATGACCTGATCGGAGACGATCTTTGCCCGCTTCTGCGATCCATGGCTGAGTTGCATGGGGCCAATGTGCCCAACCTCGCGCCCTTTGACCCGCTGCTTCGTATCCGTTCGCGACAGGCGCTGACGGACGTGCCGCTCTTGCGCCAGATCGCTACTGGCCCGGTTCCCCGGGGCAGCGCGGTTCTGCACGGGGATCTGCATGTGGGGCAGTTCATCGTATCGCCCGAAGGTACGGTCTGGTTGGTCGATCTCGATGACCTCGCGCTTGGTCCGCCGGAGGCAGATCTTGCTAATTTCGTGGCACATCTTGCGACAACCGATCCGGGGACTGGTATCGCGGAGTGGTCCCGCCGGGTGTGCGATGCGTGGGCGAGCCTTGGCCACATGGCCGACAGTCATGTCTTCACGCGTTACCTGCATCTTGCGCTGTTGCGCAGGCACCTGAAGCTGCGCGAGGCGAAGCGACCGGATTTCGAGGCTCCGATCCTCTCTTATTTGCGGGAAAGCTCAAGCTTTTCCATCCGGTAGCGCAACGTGTCGCGCGTGATCCCGAGCAAATCGGCCGATCGTGACACATTCCCGCCCGTACGGGCTAGGGCTTTCGAGATCGCGCCCTTTTCCAGCTCTACCAGTGTCGGGATGTCGCGGGTCTGGGTTGCACCGATGGCGCGGACATCGTCGGCGTCGATCCGGCCGTCCTTTTGCAAGAGCATGGCGCGGTCGATACAGTTGCGCAGTTCGGCGATATTGCCCGGCCAGTCATGTTCAAGCAGTTTCGCCCGCGCAGCAGCGGTGAACCGCGGACGAGTCTGACCGATCTCCTGGGCCCTCCGACGGGCGAAGTAATCGGCAATGGGCAAAACATCTGCCGCGCGGTCCGACAGGGGGTGCATGTCGATCCAGCCGACCTGGATGCGATAAAGCAGGTCGGGCAAAAAACCTTGTCCCGGCAAAAGATGTTTGATCGAGGTGGCGATTATCGCCGGCGGTGTCGCATCCTTTTGCAGCATTTGCAGCAAGCGCGCTTGAGCCTGACCGCTCAGGTCAGAGGCATGCCGCAAGAGCAGCGTTCCACCCTTGGCCTCCGCGTAATGGGCTTCAAGATCGGCGACATCGGACAGGGTGCAATCGAGGGTGCTCAGTGTCATGTCAGCGGCGGCCATTTCATGCAATGCAAGCGCGGTCAGGGATTTACCACTGCCTTCGGGGCCCATGATCAGAATGCCGGGGCGGCCTGTCGCCGGTTTGCCGAGCGTTCGGATGGTAGCGCGCAGGCTGTTGGCCGCCGAGGACCGGCCGATGATCCGGTCCACACCGGTCCGGTCGAGCCCGCCCTGTATCTCGTCCAGCATCAATTCGTTCGCAATGGCTGCGATGGACGCCATCGGTGTCGGCTTAACCAGAAAATCCCGAGCGCCGGCTTTCATGGCCCGCACGGCGACATCGACGTCGCCATGTCCGGTCATCATGACAACTTGGGTTGAGGGGTGTTTCTGACCGATCCAATGCAACAGCTCGATCCCATCGTCCTCGTTCAGCTTGTAATCAAGGATCGCCAAACGCGGCGCCGCTTCGCTGAACTGTGCCCTGGCCGATGCCGCATCAACGGCGAAGCGGGAGGAAAAACCGCGCCGTTCGAGAAAGCTCACGATCGAACGGGCAAGGACGACTTCGTCTTCAATGACTAGGATATCGCTCATGTATTCAAGCCTTCGCGGGTAGGGTCAGTGTCACGGAAACCCCGCATTCGGGGCGGTTCTTGAGGTCGAGCGTGCCACCTAGTCGTTCGGCAATACGGCGGCCAAGTGCGAGCCCGACACCCAGACCCGACGACTTGCTGGTCTGGAAGGGCACAAACAGCCGCTCCAGTTGTTCCGACGACAGGCCAGGGCCTGTATCCTCGACCTCGATCGCAATGCGCCCGCCTGGTGCGGGGTGCCATCTGATGGTCAGCAGACCACCGGTATTCATGGCCTCGATTGCGTTGGACAGGATGGTGTTGAGAACCTGTTCAACTTCCGAGGATGCGGCGGCGGCGACGGGGCTGCCGGAGCTTTGCTGGACATCGACACGTATGCCGCGTTTGGCCAACTGAGCGGAAAACCCCCGAATGGAATTTTGAATGATCATATCAACGTGGGCTGTATCGGCAGCAAGCTCGGGCTCATTTCTGGTGCGTGTCAGGAACGACCGAATCCAGGCCTCCAGCCGATCGACCTGATCGGTGATTTCCATCACGGTGTCTCGCGTATCGGTGGGGATGTCATCGTCTGCCGCCAGTTCGGCGCAGGACCGGATTGCGGCAAGCGGGTTGCGCAGCCCATGGGCCACAGCAGAGGCCATTTCTCCGACGACCGCCAGTCTTTCGGTCTCGATCAATCGCTTTTCCTGCCGTTTGAGGATCCGCGCCGCATAGTAGACAACAGACAAGAGGGCGGCGAAGAGCACCGCGCCGGATATGAGCGCGCCCAACCATGCCAACGTCACGACCCGGTGGATGGTGGCAAGCAGGCTTTGAGGGGCCTTGTAGACCTCCACCGCGCCGATAATCGTATCGCCGGACTCATCCCAGATAGGAATGTAAAACTCGATAAATTCAGTGGCGTTTTCGGGAAGCCCGACATGCTCTTCCTTTTCGCCGCGCTCGACAACAATAATTTCGGGGTGCAATTCGCCGCGCAGGGCTGTCTCAAGTTCTTCGTTATCATCAAAGCTCTGTCCAATCAGCTCCGGATCGCTCGACCATAAGATCTCGCCATTGGCGGCGTAGACATTGGCCCGGAATACATCGGGCAGGCGCGAGACATGGATAAAGAACTCTTCGGTTTCGGGGTCGTCTGTCAGCTCTGAAGAGCGCGTCATGGTAAAGGAGCGGGGGTCCTGCTCCTCGACACGCACGATTGAATTGAGAAACTCCATCGACACAACCGCGTCTCGCATCATCATGTTAGTCGTCATATAGTTCGCCAGATACTGGCTCAGAACGACAGTCGTGGTGAAGATTGCGAGAAAACTGGTCACGACAAAGATGGCGAGCACCTTCATGTAATGTGGCGAGTCACGCAGTGTTAGCAGCATGTGCACCTTTCGAGCCCTCATTAAGTCACCTTTTCGTCGCTCTACACTACTTCTTAGTCAGATTCTGCGCAATCAGCTGAGTGTCAGACCGTTGAATCTGGGGCATATACCCCAAAAGGTTATGCGCCGTTGCCCCAATTCTCGTGGTCACGTCTCTTATGCAGCGTTGGCCTGTCTGCCAAGCTGGGCTCTAATTCGAATGACGAGGCTGCCGATATGACCAGACGACCGAAAGTGAGCAAGGCTGTGTTCCCGGTAGCCGGCCTGGGCACGCGATTCCTTCCGGCGACCAAGTCGGTTCCCAAGGAGTTGCTGCCATTGGTGGATCGCCCCCTCATCCAATACGCGATTGACGAGGCGCGTGCGGCCGGTGTCGAGGAGTTTATCTTCGTGACGGCGCGCGGCAAGACCGCGCTGGAGGACTACCTCGGCCATGCCCCGCAGCTTAGCGCGACCTTGAGGCGAGAAAACAAGCTGTCCTTGCTGGCCGAGCTGGAGCGCACCGAAATGCCCTCGCGCTCGGTCGCCTTTGCGCACCAGGACGAGCCACGGGGCCTTGGTCATGCCGTCTGGTGCGCGCGACACCTGATTGGGAATGACCCGTTTGCCGTGATCCTGCCCGATGACGTGATCGCAAACACGACGCCGTGCCTCCAACAGATGGTCGAGGCCCACGCCCAGTGCGGCGGCAACCTTGTGGCTGCGATGGAAGTGGCCCCGGAAAGGGTCGGGTCTTACGGCATACTGGATACCCGAGCGGTCCATAGCCGCGTCAGCGTCGTCAAGGGCATGATTGAAAAGCCCGACCCGCAAGACGCGCCATCCAACCTTGCGGTCGTTGGAAGGTATATTCTTGACCCCTCGGTTCTCGATCACCTGTCAATCGCCAAAGCCGGCGCCGGCGGCGAAATCCAGCTGACTGATGCGATCGCCGCCGAAATTGGGCGAAGCGGTGTGCATGCATACCGCTTTGAGGGGCAGCGCTACGATTGTGGATCGAAAGCCGGATATCTGCGCGCGACAGTCGCCATTGCGCTTGAGCGGCCAGACCTGCGCGATGATTTCGAGGCCTGCCTTGCCAGTGTCACCAGGTCGCAAGTCGCCGCCGAATGAAACCGAGTTTGGGGGATTTGCTCCGTTTTCATCGGGTTTACAGCCCCAGTCGCCCCGGCAACGGTTCTGCCCGCCGGGCAGAAAGTTGACCACAATGGGACCATATGAAATGAGGTCGTTCCGATGCGTATCCTGCTGATCGAAGACGAAGCGCTCCTTGCGCGTAACATCTCCCGCGCTTTGAAGCGTGCGGGGGCTGTGGTGAAACACGCGGGATCGGCGGGCGAGGCGCATTCAGCACTGATGGCCGGTGGTTATGACCTCGTGATTGCAGATATCTCCCTGGGCGATGGCGATGGGCTTGATTTGCTCGGCGAAGCGGCATCTGTCTTGTTGCGGAAACCTGTGATTGTGATGACGGGACAGGACAGCGTACGCAATCGTGCGCGTGCCGAGGGCTTGAACGTTGCGGCCTTCCTGTCAAAACCCTTTGCGCTCTCCAGATTGGTCGAGCTTGTTTCGGCTCTGGTACGGCAGGACTCCTTGAGCGGAGAGGGCGATGTACAGCAACTCGGACCCTCTGTTGTCATGTATTCCCATGACACCATCGGTCTGGGCCACATGCGCCGCAATTCCGCGATCGCACGCGAATTGGTCAAGCAGGTGCCGGGGATGTCTGTTCTGATGCTTGTAGGTTGCCCCGCAGGCATGGTGTTCGAGCCGTATCCAGGCATTGATTACATCAAGCTGCCTTCACTGTCCAAACTGGGACGCGGCGTCTATCAGGCCGGTTCGCTGAGGATTGATGCCCAGACGACCCGTGACATGCGGATGCGGATCATCGACGGGGTTATCTCCTCGATCCAGCCCGATGTGTTTCTGGTGGATCATGAACCTTCCGGCGCAATGGACGAATTGGTCCCTGTGCTCGAAACCTTGCGCAGACGTTCGACCGTGCGCGCGGTGCTCGGCCTGCGCGACATTCTGGACGAGCCGGACCGCACGCGGGCTTTGTGGGCTGAACATGGTATCGAGCGGCTGATCGCTGAGGCCTACGATCATGTTTTGGTCTATGGCGACGAGTGCTTCTTTCCCAGTATCGAAGCCTATGGTCTCGCGGCCCTCAAACCGGGGAATGTGAGCACGTGCGGGATCGTGACCGCAGCCCAGCCGCGGCGCAGGTTGCTCCAGAACCGCACACCCAAAAATGTGCTCGTCTCCGGAGGTGGCGGGCGGGATGCTTTCCCGATGATTTTGGCGGCAATTTCCGCAATGGAGATCATACCGGAGCGCAAACGCCCACAGATGTCTGTCATCACGGGCCCCCTGATGGACCTTGAACTCCAGACCGAAGCTCTCCGGCTGGGGACGAAATTCGGCGTGGAGGTCCTCAAGACAGTGGCCGATTTGCCGTCTGTCATGGCCCGGTCGGACCTGCTCATCACCATGACCGGTTACAATTCCATCAACGAGGCGCTTGCTGTCGGTTGCCCTGTTGTGACCGTGCCCCGGCTTGGACCGTCAGCCGAACAGCGTCTGCGGGCAGAGGCGCTCGAACAAGCGGGGCTGGCCCATTACCTGCGCCGTGAGGACCTGAGCCCGGACAGCATCGCCAAACTGCTTTTGAAGACCCCCGCTGCACCGCAGGCGGCGCGGCTGAATACAGACGGGGTACGCAACGCAGCCAAGCTGATTGCGTCGATGTGCACCCCTGCCACCAATACGAAAATGGAGCGCGCTCATGCCTGACGCCCCGATTGCCTATATTCTCAAGCGGTTTCCACGTTTCAGCGAAACCTTTATCCTGAACGAGCTCTTGGCCCATGAGGCCGCCGGCTACAAAACCCGTGTCTACTCTCTGCTCGCTCCACCCGAAGAGCCGCGCCATGCGCGTCTCGCGGATCTGAAGGCCGATGTCATGATACTGAAAGTCCATGGCAAGGGGCCTGACGGCGTCCCGCCATCTGGGGACGAAGCGTTGTTTTCAGGCAAGACCCCGCAGGAAATCGGTGCCTTGCTGCGTAAGGCCAGCGCCATTGCCGCTGATGCGAAAGCGTGCGGGATCACCCATTTCCACGCGCATTTCGGATCGGACACCACGACGGTCGCCTGCCTTGCTGCACGCGCCATCGGTGGCACCTATTCCTTTACTGCCCACGCAAAGGACATCTACCACACCTATGTCACGCCCGCGGCTGACGCCGAGATGCGCCGCGCCAAGTTGCGCGAGGCGGCTTTTGTAGCCACCGTTTCGGATTACAACGCCCGGCATCTGTCGGATCTGTGCCCCGAAGCACGTGTTATCCGGCTTTATAACGGGATCGACCTGGCCGCGTTCAGACCTGTTGTCTCTGCGGATCAGCGTCCAGGCAATCTGATCGCAGTGGGGCGCATGGTGCCCAAGAAAGGCTTTGATGTGTTGCTGGAGGCCTGCGCCCTGCTGAAGGCCCGTAATGTTCCGTTTTCGTTGTCCCTGATCGGGTCCGGCCCACTGGAAGAGGCATTGCGCGCCCAGCGGGCGAGTTTGGGGCTTGAAGACAGTGTTTCGATGGACGGCGCGCTCCCGCAAGAGGCGCTCATCGACAAGATGGGCACTGCGCAGGCGGCAGTATTGCCCTGCGTGGTCACGGAAAGTGGCGACCGCGACGGCTTGCCGACTGTCCTGCTGGAGGCCATGGCCCGGGGCTTGCCGGTGGTTACGACAACCGTTTCCGGCGGACCGGAGATTGTCAGGGACGGCCTGACCGGGCGTCTGTGCGCACCGGGGGATGCGCCGTCGTTGGCCGACGCGCTGGGGGACGTCTTGTCCGTGCCGGAACGGGCGCATCTGATGGGACAGGCAGGTCGACGCCGAGCGGAGGAGCTGTTCGACCTGAAGACCAATGCCGGGCGCTTGCGCCGGCTGATCCGCGACCCCGCTCGTGCAAGATATGAGGCAGCGTGATGCGGATTGCCTATGTGACCGCCGATCGCGGCATCCCTGTTTTTGGTGAAAAGGGGGCGTCGATCCACATCCAGGAGATGATGCGCGCCTTTGCAAAGCTGGGCCATGACGTCCGTGCCATCGCGGCAAGACGCGGTGAGGTCGCGGACAGGACATTACCGGTCGAAGAGGTCAAGACTGCAGTTGCGGGCACCACCCGCGCCGAGAAAGAGCGTGCCGCCATGGCGCAAGCCGATGAGATCGAGGCGCGGCTCTGTGCGCTCTATCGCGACTGGCCCTTCGATCTGATCTATGAGCGCTATTCGCTTTGGTCCGCCGCGGGCTGCCGGGCTGCGCGAAAACTGGGCGTGCCGGTGGTGACCGAGATCAACGCGCCCTTGGTGCTGGAACAGGCCGCTTTCAGGTCGCTCGTCTGCGAGGCCGAGGCGCATGCGATCGAGGTCGAGGTGCTTGCCAATTCTGATGCGCTTGCGGCGGTCTCGCGGCAGATGGCTGACTACCTGACCGGCGCTGGGGCTGATCCCGCGCGGGTCCATGTCATCGGGAACGCGGTCGATACCGCTCAGTTTTATCCCGACGTGTCTGCCACGCCTCTGACCGGCATCCCCAGGGAAGCCTTCGTCGTCGGTTTCACCGGATCGCTCAAGATGTGGCACGGGGTCGATACCTTGATGCAGGCCTTCCGCGATTTTCGCACCACCGAGCCACGCGCGCATTTGTTGATTTGTGGCGACGGGCCCAAGCGAGGCTGGATCGATGGCTTCGTGGCGGGCGCGGGCCTTGAGAAGGCAGTAACGATGGCAGGCTGGGTCGATCATGCAGACCTGCCTGGTCTGATTGCGCGAATGGATGTCGCAACGGCACCTTATCCTGCGTCGGACGACCATTACTTCTCGCCGCTCAAGCTATACGAATACCTCGCCATGGGGCGCCCGGTTCTGGCCAGTGACATTGGCCAGACTGCTGAGCTTCTGACCGGTTCGCAAGCCGCCATGCTTCTGCCCCCGGGTGATGCAAGCGCCTTGGCCAAGGCGTTGCAAGCGTTGTGCGATGACCCTGCGCGGCGCGCCGCGATGTCAGCCGCCGCTGCCGCAGAGGGCGCCTGCCACGACTGGACCGGAAATGCCTCGCAAGTCGTAAAGATCGCAACACGCCGAGAGGCCATTGCATGAGCCGGGACCGCAAGATCGAAGTGAGCGCGCTGCGTCGTCTATTTGCCCGTATGGGACCGCACCTCAAGGACCATCGCCGCAAATTGACCTTGGGATTTCTGGCCATGATCGGTGTGGCACTGGCTGAAATCATGCGGCCCTGGCCGATCAAGATCGTCTTTGACGGGATCCTGATCCCGCAGGAAAATCCCGATGCGGTGACCGGCTGGCTGCTATCGGTGTTTGGCACAGGTGACGTGCTGCTCGGGGCCATGGCTGCTGCCATCCTCGCCATTGCCTTGCTCGGCGGGGCCATGGGGTTCGTGCAGGCTTATCTGATCGCCGCCGTCGGTCAGAAGGTCGTCGCACAGATCCGGCTGGACCTTTATCGCCACGTTCACCGCCTGTCCCATTCGTTTCACGACACCGCATCGTCCGGCGACATCATCGCGCGGCTGACGGGCGACGTGCGGATGATGCGCGATCTGCTGATCGACGCAGTGGTCTTCTTTGCCGCGCGCATCCTCGTGATCCTGCTCACCATTGGGGTGATGCTCTGGATGGATTGGCGTCTGACGCTCGTTGCCCTGACGATCCTGCCCGCCCTGTGGCTGATCACGCGCTATTTCGGAAAACGCATCAAGGGGGCAGCCCGCAAACAGCGTCGCAAGGAAGGTAAGATCGCCGTTGTGATGACCGAAGGCATTTCATCGATCAATGTGGTCAAGGGCTTTGCCCGTGAGGCCTATGAAGAAAGCCGCTTTGCCAAACAGAACAACTCCTCTGCCGAGGCAGGGGTTGTGACGACCCGTCTTGCGGCAAACATGGACCGTGTCACGCAGGTTTTGTTGGCGCTGGGAACGGCCATCGTTGTCTGGTTCGGCGTCACACAGGTGCGCGCGGGTGTGATCAGCCCCGGTGACCTGTTGGTGTTCACGGCCTACCTGTCGTCGCTTTACAAACCGATCCGCAAGATGGCCTCCATGACGGCCCGTGTGGCCAAGGCCACGGCCAGCGGCGAACGCTTGTTGGAAATTTTTGACCTCGAACCTGAGGTCGCGGAGCATCCGGGGTCAAAGACACTCGACCAGCGGGCCTATGGCTGGGTGCTGTTTGAAGGGGTCAGTTTTTCCTATGCGGATGGCTCGAAGGTGCTCGATCAGGTCGACCTTGACCTTTATCCGGGCGATGTCACAGCATTGGTTGGGCCTAGCGGTGCGGGTAAATCGACCATCGGTCGACTCTTGATGCGGTTTTACGACCCTGAGGAGGGCCGCGTGTATATTGACGGTTGGGATGTCCGCAATCTGACGCTGGATTCTCTGCGCAGCAATATCGCCGTCGTACTGCAGGACAGTGTCCTGTTCGGAACCAGTGTTCGGGACAACATCGCCTATGGGCGGCTTGATGCCACGGAAGAGGAAATTGTCGAAGCAGCGAAAGCCGCCGAGGCGGATGGCTTTATCCGTTCGCTACCCGAAGGGTATGACACCGTTCTGGGTGAACGGGGCGAAACCCTGTCGGGCGGTCAACGGCAGCGTATCGCCATTGCGCGCGCCATTCTGCGGGATGCGCCGATACTGATCCTTGATGAACCGCTCAGCGGGCTGGATCCGGCCACCGCAAAAGACCTTGTTGCCAGCCTGCGGCGGGCGGCGGCAGGGCGCACGACGCTTTTGGTAGCCCATGATGATCTGACGCTTTCCCTTGCCGATCGTGTATACCGTGTCGAGAACACCAAGCTGGTTGAGGCGGTCGCAGATTGGCGGAGCCTTTCTGCATGAATGTTCTGAGCGAAACCGTGCCGTCCTTTCTGACCGAGTGGCAAAGCCAGCAGGTCTTGCAGGCGGCTGGCCGCGTGCTGGGCCAACGTCCAAAGAGTGTCGAGCTGGAGCGGACCCATTTCCCTGGCAAGCGCCCTGTGCAACTGGTGCTGCGGGCGGACATGTCAGGCCGGTCCCATCAGACCCTGTTTGCCGAGCATTGCCCCGAAGGCGCCCATGCCTATGCAGACCGCGTGCGCACGAGCCTCTCAAAAAGTCGGCATGGGCAAAAGGCGGGTTTTGATGATCGTGCGATCAACGTCGTGGAAACGGCGGGCTTGGTCCTGCGGCGACCGGGGCTGGACGAACGTCTTCCCGGGTTGCGCCTGCTGCACGATCCCGCCTTTGCGCGGGACAGGTTTCAGGTCCTGTTCGGGCGGGACCCGGGAGACGTCATGGTCGATCTGGTGGCCCACCGTTTGGGCAAAAGGGCCGTGCTGAGGGCGATGTCGGCGGATGGTATTTTCTATGTGCGCCTTCGCGCGATCAAGAGCACCGATGGTCTGGATCGTCTGGTCCGGCACCGTATGCTCTGGAACAGTCTTTCAGGCCGGCCCGATCTGCGCATTCCTCAACCATTGGGATCCATGCCTGAGATCGGCGCGTCTTTTTTCGCAGTCCTTCCTGGCTCATCGCCGGATTTTGCAACTTCTGACAGCGCGGCTACGGCGCGGGCCATCGCTGCGCTTCAGGCGCTGGAACCAGCGGGATTGCCTGTTCATTCGGGCATGGATGAGGCGCGGATATTGTCCGACTGGTTACAGCGGTGCCAGCGCTGGCGTCCAGAACTTGCGGCAAAGATCGCGGCATCCGTAGCACATGTCAGCGTGGCACTGGGGCAGACTTCCGCCTCTGTGCGGCCATGCCACCGCGATCTGCATGAAAAGCAGATATTGGTCGCGGATGGTGTGGCTGGGTTGTTGGATTTCGACACACTTTGCCTGTCTGACCCTGCGTTGGATGCGGGCAACCTCCTGGCGCATCTGTTCTTTGCCGGGGTAGATGAAGCGCCGTTGACGGCACATCTGGACCAGCCGGGCATCGCCCTGTGGCGCCGCGCGGCACTTTTGCGGCTCGCGATGATTTATGCCTTCACCTCTACCCCGGCCGCGGCACTGGACCGCCTGATCTGCGAGGCTCGCAATGCTGAGAATTGAGGACCCCCATCTGCCCGGTCTGGCCGATCTGACCCAAGACCGGCTTCGGGCAATCACCGGTGCCGATGAGGTCGATCTGCTCCGTCTGCGCTACCGCGCCGGCAAGCGGGCGATCCTGCACATCGCGGCCCGAACCGGGACCGCACGCAACGAAGGCACGTTGTGGTTCTTCAAGGGCGACAAGGGAAAGCGCCTTGCCCGGCGCAACAAGAAAACTGCGCGGTTCGACTCCCACACACAGGTCCTTTTCGAGCCTTTCCCGAATGATCACAGGATGCCCCGGATCAGGACCTTTATCGACGGCTACGACGAGTTGATGCCAAGGTTGACGGGCTATCAGGCTGCCGGAGGGCCGCAGCTCTTGCGGTATCGTCCGGGCCTGTCGTGTACGTTTCGCTGCCCAGTACGGGGCCAAAGCGCGGCGTTTGTGAAGCTTATCAATGACGATGATCCGGCCCGTCTGTGCGCGGCGAACAGGACGATGCAAGACGCACTTGCCAGTTCGGATGTCTCCGTCGCAAGGGCGCTGGGCTTGAACACCCAGATCGGCGCCATCGCATATGAAACCGCGCCGGGCCTCCCGCTGGACGCGACACTCGCGCGGGCATCGGACCTGTCCGCACTGACACAGGCCATGGTGGCGCTGCGTTCGTTTTGGCGCGCACCGATCCAGCCAGAGCGCCAGATGGGGCCTGACCGGCTATTGCTGCGGGCGCGCGAAAGTGCGGATTTCGTCGCTGTGACAGCCCCGGATTGTGCGGGCGACGCAGCGGATATCGTTGCGCGGCTTGGAGCGGCTCTTCCCGAAAGTGACCTGCGGCCGATCCACGGGGACATGAAACTGGAGCATATTTTCCTCGACGGGGAACATGCGACGCTGATCGATATTGAAAGCGTGTCGATGGGTTTGCCGGACTATGATCTGGCGCAGCTTTACGGTCGGTTGTGGCAGGCCGAGTTCGAAGGGCAGCTGCCGCGACAGATCGTCGAAGCCGGTAGTTCGATGGTGCGGGCAGAGGCCAGCCCGAATTTCGACTGGTGCCTTGGCGTCGTCGCGGTCCGACTGGCCAAATATTATGCACAACGCCCGGCACCGGGCATGTCGCAGGCCATCAGAGCCATTCTGGAGCGTGTCCGCTGATGCTCCGTGTTGCTCATGTCCTCAATTCCCCTGGTCGCGGTGGGGTGCCGCGTGTGGTCGATGCTCTCGTGCGTCATTCGGATATCCGCCACATCGCGCCTCACGTGTTCTACATGAAAGCATCGGACGGCCCCAATTTGATGGCTGATCTCGACATTCCGCGCCGCACCGCGACGAGCGGCAGCAAGGCTACGGCGATGACGGAGCTGATTTCATTCCTCGATCATCACAGGATCGACATTCTGCACACCCATTCCTTCCGGCCCAATGTCTATGGTCGCATGGCGGGTGCTGTCCTGCGCCCGTCCGGCCTGAAAATCGTCGCGCATTATCACAACGATTACAGCGACAAATGGGACGCCGAAGCCCTGAGCGTCGAGCGCCGTCTGGCAGCGGTCACAGATGCGGGGATCGCAGTCTCGGTGGCGGTCGCGGGCCATGTGGCGGAGTGTGTCGGTACGGTCTGCGACGTGGCTGAAAACGGGATCGACCGATCGCGCGTGACCGGTGGCGATCGGGCCAGCGGACGCGCAGCGCTGGGCGTGCCAGCGGATGCGTGTCTTGTCGGGCTGGTCGGACGGGTCTGCCGTCAAAAGGGGATCGACACCTTTGTCGCAGCGGCAACGACCGTGGCAACGCAGCGGCCCGATGCGCGTTTCGTTGTGATCGGCGACGTGGAGGATCAGCCCCTGCTTACGCGCATGAAAGCGCTCATATCCGAAGCTGACCTTGCGGATCGCATCCACTTTGCCGGTCACCGAGATGATATGGCCGATATGCTGGCCGCCCTTGATCTGTTGGCCGCCCCCTCCCGCTGGGAGGGGTTCGGGCTCATGCTTGCCGAAGCGATGGCGGCAGGGGTTCCGGTCATCGCCAGCAGGGTTGGCGGCATTCCCGGCGTTTTGGGCAATGCGGGGCTGCTCATTGCGCCCGGTGATCCCGTGGTCCTCGCCAGGGTCATAACCTCTGTGCTCGACGACGAGGCGCACAGAGCGGGTATGGCACGGCGGGGTCTAAATCACTCAACGCGCTTCGACTGGGCCCGGACAGCCGACGGTGTTTCTACGGTTTATGACCGCATCGCGAGCACAGCATGAAACTTTATCTCATCCGCCACGGCGAAACCATCACCAGTGGGCGCAGCTATGCGGGCCGGAGAGATGTGCCTTTGACGGATCACGGGCGCACACAGGCCCGCGACATTGCCGACAGGCTGGCGTCGGAGCCTGTGTCGTTCATCCTGACAAGCCCGCTGTCGCGCGCGGTCGAGACCGCTGAACCTCTGGCGCGGCGGCTTGGCCTGACGCCAGTCGCAACAGCGGCGCTGATGGAGATCGACTTTGGTGATCACGAAGGGCGCGACAAGTCCACCCTTGGTCTGAACCTGCGCAAAAGCCATGCAGATATCCCTGTACCGGGCGGTGAGTCTTTGCGGGATGTTTGGGGCCGCGCGGGGGAGGTGGCGCGGCTTTTGTTGGACCGCCGCGATGCGGTCGGTGCCGTGGTGGGTCATTTCTGGATCAATCGTCTGCTGTGGGGGCGGCTAAACGGCCTGTCTTTCGACGAGGCTTGCAAAAATCGCGACTACCGGCCGCGTACAGGGTCCTGCGTGGCGCTCAAGTTGCGGCGCCTTCCCGTCCAGCTCAGGTCCGAGGGGGTATGAAATGGACGTTCAAATGATTGCAACGTTGAACATCGCAGCGGCGGGACTCGGCTATGTCGGGCTGGCCAATACAGTTCTGCTGGCGCAAGGCCACCGGGTCATTGCCGCCGACGTCGCGCAAGAGCGCGTCGACATGGTGGCCAAGGCAAACCCCCATCGTCGACGCGGAGCTGCAGGAGATGTTGTCGCGACCGGACTTGCATCTCACGCCGGCCTCTGACGCGAAGGCCGCTTATGCCGGGGCTGACTCCGCCTCTCTTGCGACCCCGACC
>CAYGUB010000045.1:0-14499 GCA_964352845.1 uncultured Rhodobacterales bacterium
GGTCTCGGTCAGCATGATGATGGATCGCGCCTCTGGCCAGAGCGCTTGCGGATCACCGCGCCATCCCATGCGCTCTGCCAGCCATCCCATCTGCCCATGATAGCCTGCGCGGACAAATTGCGACAACCCTTCTGCGGCCTGCGGGATCGCATCGGGGCCGCAGACGCCCACAGAGGAGAATCCGAACTCCAACGCCTGTGCCTTCAGACGCGCTTTCAGCGTCAAAAGTCCAGATCCGCATAATGTTCGGGCTGTGGAAAGCCGGAGACCTGATCGGCCAGAATAGAGCGGAAGGCAGGCCGCGACTTGATTTTGGCATACCAGTCCTTGACATTGCTGTTCCGGTCCCAATCAACGTCCCGAATATAGTCTAAACAAGAGAAATGCGCCGCTGCCGTGAAATCTGCAAGGCTCAGCGTATCGCCGCCCAGCCAGCGTCTCTGGTCCAGGAGCCAACCCATATAGTCGATGTGAAACTTGATCTTCTGGGCGCCCATCTTGACGTTGCGGCTTTCGGGATAGCCCTCGCCCGTCATCTTTTTGTTGACCCGTTCATAGAGCAGTTTGGAGGTTACTTCGTGATGAAACTTGTCATCAAACCAGAAAACCAACCGACGCACCTCTGCGCGATCAATTGGGCTCGTGGGATAGAGCGACGGCTCTTTGGCGGTTTCCTCAAGATATTCGCAGATCGCCTGACTGTCACTGAGCGTGACCCCGTCGATGCGCAGGATCGGCACCTTGCCCGCCGGGTTGCGCTTCAGGAAATCCGCCGAGCCCTCCCAGTATTTTTCCTGAACCAGTTCCACCTCGATCTTCTTCTCGGCCAGCACCAGTCTTACCTTGCGGCAAAAGGGCGAGAGCGGGATGTGATAGAGACGGTTAAGGTTCATGGTGCTATCCTTGTCAATCTTGCCAGCGTGTCAATCTCAGGCTCTGCTTCATTCATGAAAACAATTGTTGCGGCCATCGGCGCGAATGGTTTGGGCGCCGATATCAATATTGCGCGCCCGGTTGGATACGAAGTCAGAGGGCGTCTTGGCAGACCGCCCTTTGGGGTTGGGAAGGATCGCGGCCAGCAGTGCCGCCTGACCCGGGCTGAGATCCGCAGCATCGACACCGAAATACCACGGCGCAGCTTCGGCGACCCCGAACACGCCCTCGTCAAATTCGGCGACATTCATATAGACCTCAAGAATGCGCCTCTTCGACCAGAACAGCTCCACCACCGGGGTGATCAGCGCCTCAAGCGCCTTGCGCAGCCAATTGCGACCATGCCACAGGAAAACATTCTTGGTCACCTGTTGTGACAAGGTAGAGGCACCCCGCCCGCTGCCATCCTCAAGCGCGCTGCGGATGGCACCCATATCAAACCCCCAATGCTGGCAGAAATTGGCGTCTTCGGCGGCGACGATAGCATGGGGCATATGCTCGGATATCTCGTCGTAGTCGCGCCATTCCCTTTGAACAGAGCCTAAGCGCATAGCCTCCGAGACTATATAGGCCGTTGTTGGTGGGTTCACGTAGACATAAAGCGCGATCACCACGCAGGTGATAAATGCCGCAACAAAAATCAGCCTGATCCCCCAGCGCAGCACAAGCAGCGGCGTGACGCCGATCCACCAGAAGACCGATCTGGGCTTGCGGGGGGCCTTCTTCTCGGGCGCCGCCTTCTTGGTGGTCTTTTTGGCCACGATTGTTCCTTTGCCTGCCTGTTGCCTTTCAAAACCACCCGCCCCCCAAAGGTCAAGACTTGGACGCATCTTGCGTTCCGGACCAATTTGCGAGACCCTTCGCCGAAACAGGGAGAATATCATGCTCACACGCGCGGCAGTTGCATTGGAGGCGGGCAAGCCTTTGGAGGTTATGGAGGTCAATCTCGAGGGCCCCCGGGCGGGCGAGGTTTTGGTGGAGATCAAGGCCACAGGGTTGTGTCACACCGACGAATTCACCCGGTCGGGCGATGATCCCGAGGGTATTTTTCCTGCGATCCTTGGCCATGAGGGCGCGGGCGTGGTCATGGAGATCGGCGCGGGCGTGACCAGCCTGGAGGTGGGCGATCATGTGATCCCGCTTTACACGCCGGAATGTCGCGAATGCGAATACTGCCTCAACCCCAAGACCAACCTGTGTCAAAAAATCCGCAGCACGCAAGGCGCCGGGCTTTTGCCTGATGGCTCGACCCGGTTTTCGATGAAGGACGGCACGCCGATCCATCACTACATGGGCTGCTCGACCTTCGCCAATCACACAGTGGTGCCCGAGATCGCGCTGGCAAAGGTGCGCCGCGACGCGCCGTTCGACAAGATCTGCTACATCGGCTGCGGCGTGACGACGGGCATTGGCGCGGTGATCAATACGGCCAAGGCCGAGATCGGCTCGCGCGGGATCGTCTTTGGCCTGGGCGGCATCGGGCTGAACGTGATCCAGGGTCTCAGACTGGCTGGCGCGGATCAGATCGTGGGCGTCGATCTCAATGAGGACAAGCGGGAGATGGCCACGCGGTTCGGCATGACCGATTTCGTGAACCCCGGCAATGTGAAGGGCGATCTGGTCGCGCATCTGGTTGAACTGACAGGCGGCGGGGCGGATTACACCTTTGATGCGACGGGCAATGTGGGCGTGATGCGCACGGCGCTGGAAGCGGCACATAAGGGCTGGGGCGAGAGCATTATCATCGGCGTGGCCTCTGCCGGTGCGGAGATCTCGACCCGGCCATTCCAGCTGGTCACAGGCCGCTCCTGGCGCGGCACGGCCTTTGGCGGCGCCTCGGGGCGGACGGATGTGCCCAAGATCGTGGACTGGTACATGAACGGTAAAATCGAGATCGACCCGATGATCACCCACAAACTTACGCTGGACGAGATCAACCATGGGTTCGACCTGATGCACGCGGGTAAATCCATCCGCGCCGTGGTGGAATTCTAGCGTCGCTTTGATTTCGCGTGCTCGGCGGTCGCGGTGAATTGCGCAGGGGCGGCGTTTATCATGGCCTGTGCCCGGGCCAGATCGCTGGCTACGGTGATCTTGAAATTGTCTTCAGATCCAACAATCGCGCGGACCTGAAGACCCGCGTCCCGCGCGATGGCAACATCATCAGTCGCATCCGATACTTTGGAGCGATGCGCGTCGAGAATGGCGTCGAACCAGAAACCTTGCGGCGTCTGCGCGCGCCACAGCCCGTCCCGCGCCACAGAGCCCCTGGCCGCGCCGTCGCTGACACGCCACAGCGCATCGACCAGCGGCAAGCCCGCAAAAGCACCATCGACGCGATCCAGCGCACTCACGACGCGCTGGATTATGTCATCGGACACAAAGGGGCGCGCCGCGTCATGAATAAGCACTTTGCCCGGTGTCCGGCTGGCCAGGGATTCCAGACCGTTCTGGGTTGTGGCCGCCCGGCTTGGGCCGCCAAAAACAGGCTCTAACAGGCGTTTATCCTCGATCCCATCGACGGCCATATCGTAAAGAACCTGATCGTCGGGGTGAATGACCACCCGCACCAGATCAATCCCGGCAGAGCCCAGAAACCGCTCCAGCGTGTGGCGCAGGATCGCAACCCCGTCGATTTCCAGATATTGCTTGGGCATCTCGCTTCCAAACCGGTTGCCGCGCCCGGCCGCAAGAATAAGCGCGCATGTCATTGACGGCTCGCGGTGCAGATAGGCGATGTCATTGCTCACTGGGGCTGTCCGTCTTGCTCAGCGCAGGGGCGTCGCCCAATGTGCTTTTTGGGGTGAACAGGGATGGCATGCTCCATTGCGGCGCATCCCCGGCAAACAGGTCGAGAAAGGCAATGGCGAGGGACGGGTCCTCCGCCACATTCTCGCGAAAGCTCCACCATGTGCGCATGTCGTGCAGAACCGGGCTAATCTCCTGATGGCCCTGGAAATCCATCTCGATGACCTGCCCGCGCACTTGCAGGCAAAAAGTGACATAGACATAGCCCTCGGGCCAGAAATAGGCAGGCAAGCTGTCCTTGGCATCTGCGGCAAGCGTGACGCTCTGAATAGGCTGACGGTCGATCAGGGTGCGCAGCATCAGCCCGGAAGCGAAACCCACATAGTCGCGCTGTGCGTCGGGCTCATCGGGTTTTTGTTCGTTGAACGCGTCAATCCAGGTTGAGAAAACGCCCGCAAGTTTCACCTGATCAACGGTGTAGCGATTGCCGCTTTCGCGCTCGGAGAGCGCTATATGGTCTTGGAACGCCTTGGTAAACCACCGCGCGCGCTGGGCGCGTTTGTGAACCGGAGCTTCAGGTGTGGCCGTGTCGGGAAAGTCAGACAATGCGCGCGCCTCCTACAGGTGTCGGGCCAGATCTTCGAGCATGGCGGCAAGGGCGGCGGTATCGGCGAGATTGGGCTTTATAGTTCCCTCCTTGGCCATTGTCAGCGCGATTGCCAAGTCAAGAAGCCGTTCCTCTTCGGGCAGAGAGGCGGCGCGCTCGCTGACCAGCCAGACCAGAAAGGACAGGATGATCATCGAAATGCGGGTCTCGTCCTCGCTGCGCATCGGCATATCCAGCGCAGGCATGACGCCTATGGGGCGGGCCCGCAACAGGGCGGTGTATATGCGGGCGGCGCGCAGATAGGGGCTCTCATCGGGCGCGCGTGTTATGCCGGCAAGGCTGCGTCCGGCCACGACCTCGCTGAACAGAAAGCGCCGGTCGGTCAGCGCCGCAGCGGAACGCTCCCAAGCATAGGCGAGCACGATGGTCAGCGCATCAGGATTGGTCGCTGTAGCCGTGCCTATGAAATCGGATGCTGCCAGAATATCGCGATGAGCCACCACGGGCGAGACCGCCCGTGCGCCCATATCCTCAAGCGATGACAGGACAGTGCGGAAATTGCTGCGCACCGGGTCGGGCAACAGCCGCTTTGCGGGCTCCAGCGTTTCTTCTGTCAGGTCTGCAAATACAGCGACCCCGCGCAAAATGTCGCGCAGGGGCTGTCCGATCATCGCGGGCAGCTCCGGCATTGCTGACTGGTTGTGTGTTTTCGAGCCCGACATCTCTATCTCCTGGGCGTATTGTCGATGAATGCGCGGGTCGAGTCGAGACTTGTTATCACCGCCTGCGAACCAAGCCCCATTGCGTTCTGCGCCGAAGAGGCCTGCCCGAACTGCACGCAATCCTCCATGGGCAGGCCTAGATGCAGGCCCGTCGCAAAGCCTGCGTTGAAGCAATCACCGCAGCCGCAGGTACAGACCACATCGATATCATAGGCTGCCATATCAAAGGCCAGCCCCGCGCTGTCGCGATACATCGCCCCGTCAGCGCCGCAGGTCAGGATCACTGCACCCGTCCCGTGATCAAGCAGATATTTCGCGATATCCTCCAGATCCTCCAGCCCCGAGAGCGCCATTGCCTCTTCCTGTGATGGCATGAAGAAATCCGTATAGGGAAGCAGCGGTGCGACGCGCTTCATGTCCTCGCGCGTGGCGGCAAATACATCGAGCGTCGTCTGCGCCCCGCCCGCCTTTGCGGCCTGCATCACCTCTGCCGTGCGCCCGGCATTGTCCATCCGGTCCATCAGCCCAACCCCGCCGACATGCAGGATCTTGGTGTCTATAACGCGCTCCAGCGCCGCATCGGAGACCAGGAACCCTGCCGTTGCACCAAGCTTGTGCAGCGCGGGCCTCGCGCCATCGGGCCGTGTGGTGACGACAGAGGAGGAGGTTGTGAATTCCGCACAGCGCTCCATGTTTTGCGTGTCGACGCCGAAAGATTGCAGCTTGGACAGGACCCAGTCGCCCATATCGTCATTGCCTACGCCGCCCACGGCCTGAACGCTGAGCCCGTGTTTTGCCGCAACGATGGCCGCAGATCCGGCGGCACCGGAGACTGCCATGGTCAGCTCTTCCACAAAATAGGTGTCGCCTCCGGGTGGGATTTGCGTCACCGGACGCACGAGGCAGTCAAATGTGTAGAAACCGATAGAGCTATAGTCGAATGCCGCCATTACCTGATCCTCTGACCCGTCTTGTGATCAAAGAAATAGAGCCGCGCTGGATCGAAGGCAATTTTCTCGGCAGCGCCCAGCGTGCCGCGATAATCGCGATCTGCCTTGACCTCGATGTGATCGCCGCCGGCCTCCAGCGTCAGATAGGTCATATCGCCTGTGGGCTCCACGCCGTAGATCTGCGCGTTCAGATGGCCCGAACTGCTTGTCACCGTACAATCCTCGGGCCGCACGCCCAGGATGACCTCGCCTGAAACCTCAACGCCGGGCACTTCGCAGCCCGGTGCCGCGAAGATGCCGCCTTCGGCCTGCCCGTGGATGAGGTTCATCGGGGGCGAGCCGATGAAGCCTGCGACAAATGTATTGGCCGGGTCGGAATAGATCTGGTCGGGCGTGCCGATTTGCTGGATGCGACCCCCCTCCATGATGACAATGCGGTCGGCCAAAGTCATCGCCTCTATCTGGTCATGTGTCACATAGACGGTCGTGGTCTTGAGCTTGCGTTGCAGATATTTGATCTGGACCCGCATGGATTGGCGCAGCTTGGCGTCGAGATTGGACAAGGGCTCATCCATCAAGAAGACCTTGGGCTGGCGCACGATGGCCCGGGCAAGTGCTGCGCGCTGGCGCTGTCCGCCTGAAAGTGCTGCGGGTTTGCGGTCGAGGAAATCGCCGAGCTCCACCAGATCCGCGGCCTTACGGACCAGTGCGTCATGCTCTGATTTCGGGATATCGCGCATGCGCAGGGGAAAGCGGATATTGTCGTAGATCGTCATATTCGGATAAAGCGCATAGCCCTGAAACACCATGGCCACATCCCGGTCACGCGCGTCGATATCGTTGACGCGCTCACCATTCATACGGATCTCGCCCTCGGACGGATCCTCAAGGCCCGCGATCATCCGCATTGTTGTCGTCTTGCCACAGCCCGAGGGACCAAGGAAGACGACGAGCTCCTCATCCGCGATCTCCAGATTGATGTCGCGCACACCCCAGAAGGCGCCCCATTTCTTTTGTATCCCGCTCAGCTCAATCCGCGCCATAAGCTATCCTTTGACCGCGCCCATTGTCAGGCCCCGGCTGAGATGTTTCTGGATCAGCACGACCACCAGAAACACCGGTACGAAAGCAAGGAATGCGACAAGGGCGATTGCGTTATAGATAACCCCGTCCGAGCCGCCGGTGAAATTCGCCAGCGCCACCGACATGGTATAGGCGTCAGGCGTCGAGGCGATCAGCAGCGTGAACAGAAATTCATTGATCGCAAAGATCATCGCGATGACAGCGGCGGTGACGATGCCGGGCAGGATGGCGGGGATGATGATCTCCCACAGGATGCGCAGATCCGAGGCACCGTCGGTGCGGGCCGCGTCCTCAAGCTCTTGCGGGATGTCGATCATGTAGGAGCGGATGATCCACGTGACGATGCTCAGGTTGAGCGCGGCATAGACCAGCATCAGCGCCCAGATCGTGTCAAGCAGTTGCATGTTGCGGAACAGAAAGAAGATCGGGATCGCCACAATCGCGGGGGCCATCATGCGGGTCGAAAGGATGTAGAAGCCGATATCGTCCCGCCCCCGATAGCGATAGCGGGCCAATGAGTAGGCAGCCGGGATGGCCAGCACCAGATCAATGGCCACAGAGCCGAAGATCGCCGCGACGGAATTGCGCAGGTATTTCCCCATTGGCCAATCCGACCAGATCATATGCCATGCGTCCAGACTGAAGGTCGGCCAATAGATCGGTTGCGGGGTGATGATCTCTGTGCGGGGCCGGAACCCGATGGACAGGAACCACAGGACCGGCACAAGGCAGAACAACGCCCATGATCCAAGGATCAGGTAGCGCGTGAACAGGTTTTCCTTCTTTGATCCGCGTGATGCCATGGCTCAGGTCTTCCCGGATCTGAACGCGCGTTTGACGACCAGTTGCGCCACTATGATGGTCAGGATCAGCATGATGACCGAGGCCGCCGAGGCATAACCGAAATTGAACAGCTTGAAGCCGGTGCGGTAGATGAAATAGCTGATTGTCTCCGTGGCGCCACCCGGCCCGCCCTTGGTGATGATAAAGACATTGGTGAACATCGTGGTGATGTCTATTCCGCGCAGGATCAGCGCGACAGCGATCACCGGCTTCATCATGGGCAGCGAGATGTTCCAGAAGATCTGGCCCCATTTTGCGCCATCTAGCCGTGCGGCTTCCTCCACCTCTTCATCCTGTCCCTGAAGGGCCGCGACGAAAATGATG
Organism: uncultured Rhodobacterales bacterium; assembly: GCA_964352845.1. Taxonomy (GTDB): domain Bacteria; phylum Pseudomonadota; class Alphaproteobacteria; order Rhodobacterales; family Rhodobacteraceae; genus Litoreibacter. The sequence goes on from CAYGUB010000045.1 coordinate 8,211, forward strand.
AACAGAAACGGCGTCCATTGCCAGACATCCGCGATGATCAGCAGCGATCTTGACCACCAGATCGAGGAGGTGATCGCGATATTGTCAGAGATCAGCCCGATACGGATCAGAATGTCGGAAAAGACCCGCGCATCGAGAAAGGCCAGCTTGTAGATGAACGCAACCGCCGAGGGCATGAACAGCATCGGCACCAGAAAGATTATCCGCCAGCCGGTGATCCACGGGTCGCGATAGGCGTAGAATGCCAATGTCAGCGCCAGAACGCATTGCACGCTCAGCGATATCACCCCGATCACAAGCGTGTTCCACAGGGCTGCCCAGAACTCCCGGTCGTTCCATAGATCAATGTAATTCCCGAAACCCACGGGCCGCCATGGGCCGAATTTCACCGCATAGAAGCTTTGAACGATGGCATAAACCCCCGGATAAAGCGTGATGCCCAGAAGGTAAATCACGGCGGGGGCAACCAGCAAATAGGGGAACAGTTTCTTGAGCAAAGGTGATCTGCGGCGTCTGAGAGCCGGTCCTGTGCTGCTGATCTGTGCCATGTCCGGGTGCAATCCTAAGGGGCGGGTCTGTCGTGAGTGTTGCGATTTGAACCGGCCCTGCCAGCGCATAAATCAGCACGAAGTCACTATATGCCGGGCACAGCATGGCGCGCCCGGCACGGTCTTTGGAGGGGAGATACCTAGAAGGGCAGCGGTTTGCCTTCGCCCACATAAAGCCCCGGCGCGGCCTGCGCATATTCTACCGGGTCATTGCCTGCGTAAAAGCCGTTATCCTCCATGATCTTCTTGACGGCCGCAGCGGCGGTGTCCAGCGCCTCCTTGGGGCTGATCTGGCCCACCACGGCGCGGTTGATCTCATTGCCGATGGCCTGCTCTATCGGGAAGGCGCCCGGCAGACGAGGGGAGCACCAGGCATGATCAAGGCTATCGCCCCAGACCTTGGCAGGCTGAGAGACTTTCTGAAGCTCCTCATTTTCAAGAACCGAGCGATAACCCGGCGCCACCCCATTCGCATTGGCCTCGTTCATGGCCATGATCGACGCGGTGGTCAGGAAAGCCAGCATAAGAAACGCGCCTTCGGGGTTCTGCGCCGCAGCCGCGACACAGGAGGTCGAGCCCGCGATATTCGGCGGCGCGAAGCGACCCCCATCGATGCGCGGCTCGTATATCGTGACGAAATCATCGACGATCTGCGACTGATCGGGCCGCATGGCCTGTGTGCCGCTATCCTGCCAGCTGATATTGGTCGCAACCTGCCCACCCAGCCAGGCCGCCCGGTTTTCCGGCCAACCGGCCCCTGCGTGACCTTCATTGGCGTTTTCGCTCAGCGCCATGATGATTTCCATACCCTTCATACCGGCATCGCCGTTAAAGATCGGCTCCCAGTTTTCGTCAAACAGCATCATGCCTGCCTGCGCGGAGATATGCTCCCAGGTATAGGTCGACCAGAAACCCCGCGCCGCCATCATGCCGACACCGGCCACACCGGGCTCAATCTTGTTGAGCTCGCCCGAGACGCGAATCAGCTCATCATAGGTCGGAACCGAATTTACCTTGTCGACCTCGCCGCCCAGGATTTGCTCCATATAGCCCTTGCGCACATGAACCATCTGGATGTCGCAATCAAACGGGATGCCGTACATCTTGCCATTGAAGAAGCCGTAATTCAGCCGGTATGTGTCATAGAAATCATCCAGCGGCAGCGACCATTTCTCGGCGAAGTCATCAAGCTGATAGAGGAAACCCGGCGCCGCGAAATCACCCAGCCAGGGCGAGAAAAACTGGAGCGCGTCGAAAGAGGCATTGCCCGAGATGAACTCGGCCAGCGCCTTGTCATAGAAGCTGTCATCGGGGATCGGGACCAGCTCGACCGAGATGCCGGAGAGTTGCTCGAACGGAACAAGACCTTCAGCCGCTGATTCCTGATCGGCCGCTCCAATGGCAAAGCGCACGGTCGTTCCGCCAAGCTCCGAGCGGACCTTTTCCCAGTCCACTGTGCGGATCCAGTCCTTGTTCGGGTCCCAAAGCGGCGCGTCGGACATGCCGTAAAGCTCTCGGTAATCCTCGCGCACATAGCCGGGCACTGAGATATTATCGAGCACGGATTGCGGGTCCGGCAGATGCCCGTCGGCCCGCGCGATGCCCGGCAATGCCAGTTTTACCGAACCGGCCGCACCAATAGCCGCTGAGCTGGCCAAAAAAGATCTGCGCGAAAAAGTCTTGTCTTTGAGCATTGTGTAATATCCTCCCAGATTGCCCCGCAGTTGACGCAAGGTCATCAAAGTTAATCACGATAGTCTGGATGAATCCACCCTACATGAACATTTGACTTATTGTGGAACTTTTGTTCTATCTACCCGCATTGTCAAGAAGTTGTTGGCGACGACGGATCTTTCTTTCCGCATCGAGGAAACTGCTATGACCACCAATGTTGCGCTGACCGGGTTGGCCAAGGAACTGAAACAACGTGCCGAGGAGGGCGCGCCCATTCGGATCGGTCTGATCGGCTCGGGCGAAATGGGCACTGATATCGTCACCCGTGCAGCGATGATGGACGGGATCGAAGTGGCCGCCATCGCTGATCTCAACCCGCAGGCCGCGCTGAGCGCAGTCGAGATCGCCTATCGGGAAACCGGTCGTGCGAGCGAGGTGGGATCGAGCGATGCGCTCAACAGCGTTATCGAAAGCGGCAGAACGGCCATCGCCTCCGACGCGTTCCACATATTCGAAAGCGGGTTGATTGATGTTGTCATCGACGCAACCGGCGTGCCTGCCGTTGGTGCAGAACTGGGTCTGGCTGCGATGGAGCGCGGCAAGCATCTGGTGATGATGAATGTCGAGGCCGATGTCACGATCGGCACCTATCTGAAATCCGAGGCCGAGCGGCTGGGCGTTGTCTACACCCTTGGGGCGGGCGATGAGCCGTCATCGTGTATGGAGCTGATCGAATTCGTAACCGCGATGGGCCATCGCGTGGTTTGTGCGGGCAAGGGCAAGAACAACCCGCTCAACATTGACGCCACACCCGATGACTACGCCGAAGAGGCCGCGCGAAGACATATGAACGCGCGGATGTTGGCCGAGTTTGTCGATGGGTCAAAGACGATGGTCGAGATGGCCGCTATTGCCAATGCAACCGGGCTGATCCCCGATTGCGCAGGCATGCATGGTCCTGCTGCTGGCCCCAAGGATCTTGCCAGCACCCTTATCCCGAAAGCCGATGGCGGTGTGCTCAGCGCCACGGGGCGCGTTGATTTTTCTGTCGGCAAGGGCCTGGCTCCCGGCGTCTTTGTCGTGGTCGAGGCCGAGCACCCCCGCGTCCATGAGCGGCTGCGCGATCTGAAAATGGGCGACGGGCCCTATTTCTCCTTTATCAGACCCTATCATCTGACCTCGCTGGAGGTGCCTCTCAGCTGCGCCCGGGCGGTTTTGCATGGCAAGGCGGATATGGTGCCGATTGACCGGCCGACGGCTGATGTCTGCGCGGTCGCAAAGAAGGACCTCGCGCCCGGCGAGGTGCTCGACCAGATCGGCGAGTATTGCTACCGCGCCTGGATCATGGAAGCCAGTGAGGCGCACGCTGCTGCAGCCATTCCTTGCGGGCTTCTGACAGGTTGCAAGGTAACCGTCCCGATCAAAAAGGGAGAGCTGATTACAGGGGCCAACACCAAGCTGCCCCCGGGCTCGCGCATTGCCGAGCTGCGCGCGCGGCAGGACAGGTTGCTTGGGCTGGAGGCGCAATATGCCTGATACCGGCCCGGCCAATATCCCTTTTGCGGTGCAGCACTTCCCGGCGGAGGTGCTCAGGGACGCGTTGCGCAAGATGTATCTGATCCGCAAATTCGAGGAGGGCGCAGAGGACAGCTATATGCGTGGCCTCATCCACGGCACTATGCATCTGTCCATCGGTCAGGAGGCCAGCGCGGTCGGGGCCTGTCTGGGGCTCAGTGAGGTGGACAAGATCACCTCCACCCATCGCGGTCACGGTCATTGCATCGCCAAGGGCGCGGATGTCGCGCGGATGTTTGCGGAGTTCTTCGGCAAGGAAGAGGGCTATTGCAAGGGGCGCGGCGGCTCGATGCATATCGCGGATGTGGCCAAGGGCAATCTTGGGGCCAATGGCATCGTCGGCGGCGGGCTTCCGATCGCCGTGGGGGCCGCGCTGTCGGCCAAACGGCTTGGGCGCGATGAGGTGACGATCTGCTTTTTCGGCGACGGGGCGAATAATGAAGGTGCGTTTCATGAGGCACTGAACATGGCGGCAATCTGGAAACTGCCGGTGATCTTTTTGTGCGAGAACAACAAATACGGCATGTCCGTCTCGACCGAGCGATCCACGGCCATCAAATCCATCGCCGAGCGGGCAGCATCCTATGCCATGCCCGGCGCCTGCATTGATGGCAATGACCTGTCGGCGGTGGCCGAAGCCGTCCACACGGCGCGCGAACATGCGCGGCACGGCTATGGGCCCAGCCTGATCGAATCGCTGACCTATCGCTGGCGCGGCCATTCGAAATCGGACCGCAACCGCTACCGCACCAAGGAAGAGATCGCCGGGTGGATGGAGCGCGATCCGATCCCGCGTTTTGCCGATATGCTGGTGACCCACGGTGTGCTCGACGCGGCGCAGGTCGCCGCGATTGACCGGCAAACCGATGAGGAAATCGCAGCGGCAATCGCCTGGGCTAAATCCGGCACCGACCCCGATCCCGCTCAGGTCACCCGCGATGTCTACGCAAAGGGTCTGGCATGAACGCGCAGACAGATATTGAAAGCACTGAGCGCGTCCTGTCCTATGCCGAGGCCATTCGCGAGGCGCTCGATATCGCTATGGCCGCTGATGAGCGCGTGATCCTGATGGGTGAGGATATAGGTGTCTATGGCGGGGCTTTTGGCGTCACCGGTGATCTGATCGACAGATACGGCGCGGATCGCGTTATGGATACTCCGATCTCCGAGCTTGGTGGCGCCGGGGTGGCCGTCGGCGCCGCGCTGACGGGTCTGAGGCCTGTTTTCGAATTCCAGTTCTCCGATTTCGCCACGCTCGCCATGGAGCAGATCGTAAATCAGGCAGCCAAGCTGCGCTACATGCTCGGAGGCTCTGTCTCGGTGCCCTTGGTGATGCGTTTCCCGGCCGGTTCCGGCACCGGGGCGGCTGCGCAGCACAGCCAGAGCCTTGAGGCCTGGTTTGGCCATGTGCCGGGGCTCAAAGTGGTCCAGCCAGCAACGCCTCATGATGCAAAGGGGCTGCTGCTGGCGGCTTTGGAAGACCCCGACCCGGTGATGATCTTTGAGCACAAGATCCTCTACAAGATGAAAGGCGCCGTCCCGGAGGGTCACTACACAACCCCCATTGGCAAGGCCGCGATCCGCAGGGACGGCACGGATCTGAGCATCGTTGCAAACTCGATCATGGTCCATAAGGCGCTGGAGGCGGCGCAGGCGCTTGCGTCTGACGGGATCAATGCCGAGGTTATAGATCTGCGCAGTATCCGCCCGATGGACCGGGAAACAGTGCTGGCCAGTGTGCGCAAAACCGGCAAACTGCTTTGCGTCTATGAGGGGGTCAAAACGCTGGGCATCGGGGCCGAGATCAGCGCGATGGTCGCTGAAAGCGATGCCTTCGATTTCCTTGACGCGCCTATTGTCCGGCTGGGCGGGGCCGAGGCGCCCATTCCCTATAATCCCGAACTTGAGAAAGCCGCCGTGCCGCAGACCCCCGACATAGAAAAGGCCTGCCGCGCATTGGTGGAGGGCCGTGTCTAGATGCCTGTTGAGGTGATCCTGCCCAAGGTGGATATGGATATGGAAGCGGGGCTGATCTCTGCGTGGCATGTCAGCGATGGGCAGCGCGTCACGAAGGGGCAGGCGCTTTTTGATATCGAGACTGACAAGGCCGCGATGGAAGTTGAAAGCCCCGCCGATGGCACGCTGCATCATATCAGCGCTGCGGCGGGGGAGACGGTTGCAATCGGCCAGACCGTGGCCTGGCTTTATGCCGAAGGGGAGGAGGTGGGGGAAGCCCCGACACAGCCCAACCGCGCGCAAAGTGCAAAACCACAGCGCGAGCCACCCAGGCCCCCTACATCCCCTGCGCCCCCGGCCTTTGAGGGCATTCGCGCGCCGCCTGCTGCGCGCGCGGCTGCGCGGGAAAGCCGCCTTGAGCTGGGCACCATCACCGGAACGGGCCCGCGCGGGCGGATCCAGCGTGTCGATATCGACGCGTTGGACCAGAATTCGCTGCCGCAAACAGCCTCCGTCACTGCTGGCGCACCTTTGTC
>CAYGUB010000046.1:0-12158 GCA_964352845.1 uncultured Rhodobacterales bacterium
CGGCAGCGACTTTACCCGCTACTGGGCGCAAGTTGGCCGGGAGCTGCAATCCACCCTTCGGAAAGTGCTGGATCGCGATGGTTCCTAAGATTCACGCCAAAGGATCGAGCTTCAAAGGTGCGGCGGCCTATTTGCTGCATGACAAAGGCCGCGCCGATACGGACGAGCGTGTCGTATGGTCGGAAGCCCGCAACCTGTCCACGGATGATCCTGACATGGGTTGGCGCATTATGGCGGCGACCGCCATGGATCAGGACCGCTTAAAATCGCAAGCTGGCGTGAAAAATACCGGGCGCAAATCGGACAAGCATGTCCTGCATATTTCGCTCGCTTGGCACCCTGATCAGGACCCCAGCCGGGAAGACATGGTTATGGCGGCGGATCAGGCGATCAAGGCGATTGGCGCACAGGATCGCCAAGCCTTGTTCATTGCCCATGATGATGAGGCGCATCCGCATCTGCACCTCCTGATCAACCGGGTGTCGCCGGAAGATGGACGCCATCTGCCCTCTTCTAACGATCGCCTTAAGCTGTCGAAATGGGCGGAGGCTTACGAAAAAGAGAGCGGCGAAATCCTGTGTGAAAACCGGGTGATCAATAACGCCATGCGTGCCAAGGGTGACTATGTGAAAGGCGCCCGCGATATTGCCCGGCACATCTTCGAGCGTATGCCCAAGGCGGCCAATGACAATGATTTTGCATGCGGCGTGATCGCATCGGAGAGGACCAAGGATCACGCTCTAGCGCAGCAAGGCCGTGATCAAGCCACGCGCCAAGCCAAAGAGCTGGCGGCGATCGAGACGGAGTTCAGGACAACCAAGAGCGCCCTCTCCCGCCAACTTGCTGCGAATATTGCAAAGGCCAAGGCGCAAGTCCTCGAAAACTTCCGATCCGAATGGAAAACGCTCAACCGGGATCAGGAGTCCGAGCGCCGGACATTCGAAGCTTTGGAGGAAAGTTTCTTTGGTCGAGCCAGCAATATCGTCCGCACGGTCCGGCTCACCACCGAGGATATCGGCGGGCATCGATCCGGCATTATTGTGCGGTCCTTTCGCATCCTCGCCAATGCCGGGGAGCGGAAGGCATGTTTCGAAGCGGCCCAGAAACGCGCACAGAGCGCTCTGGAGCGCCGTCAGTCAGATGCGGTGTTGGATGCCGAAAAACCACTGAAAGCCACTCACGGAGCTTCTATGGCGTCCGCACGGGCCACTTATCTGGAAAGCCGTGCGAGCGCTCTGGCTGAACATGAGAATGATCGTGCACAGCTACAGCAGGCTTGGCAGATCAGAAATGCCGAGCGTGAGACGGCATTTGACCAGCTCGCCGTCAAACTCGAAAACCGCAAAGCGTTCACTGACGACTACCGCAATGCAAGCAAGCCCTCCCCCGATCCGCGTGCGGAGATCATGGCCCGTTATGCGCGAACCATCAATTTTGCAAAGGCGGCGCGTGCCAAAGCCAACCAGCAGGATAATACGCTCGATCAGGATCGCGATATCGCGGATGATGACTAATTGTATGGCCAGTGATAATATTAGGATACCTAAAAGATATCCGATAGCTATCTAGTATCTAATAGGTATCTAGTGGATGTGGATATCTTTCTAGTATCCGTTGGCTACCCGAAAGCTATCGGGTATCATCTCCCAAACATAAGGAGGCGCGAGCATGCCCGTGATATCATTTGCTAACCCCAAAGGCGGGGCAGGGAAGACGACGACTGCCCTCATCCTTGCTACCGAACTTGCCACTAAGGGTGCGCAAGTCACCATCATCGACGCCGACCCCGAAAAATGGATTTCTCAATGGGGTGCGCTCGATGGAAAACCCGACAACATCACAATCATCAGTGACGTGGCTGAAGACACGATCATCGACAAGATCGACGACGCGGCCAGCTCGTCGCAGTTTGTGGTGGTCGATTTGGAAGGTACGGCCAGTTTGATGGTTTCAAACGCCGTGGCAATCTCTGATCTGGTGATCATTCCCACGCAAGGTTCGTCCATGGATGCGAAGGGCGGGGCTAAGACCATCAAGCTCATTCGTAGCCAAGAGCGCGTCACGCGCCGCCAAATCCCACATGCGGTGGTGTTCACGAGGGCAGGGGCGGCGATTGCGACCCGTTCCCTGAAGAATGTGGTGGAACAGCTCAAGGCGGGAGGCATTGATATGTTCAAGATTGCTCTTGTCGAGCGAGCCGCGTACCGTGAGATGTTTTCATTCGGTGGCACGCTCGATGATCTTGATCCTAGGCAGGTTAACAACATCGCGCAGGCAAAGCACAACGCGCAGCAGTTTGCGGGAGAGGTGCTTTCGCGCCTGAAAGCCAGCCAAGAGCTGGCGGAGGCAGTGTAACATGGAAAAAGAACGTGCAAGCCTCGGTTTTGGTGACGAGTTAGACGCCTTCAATCCGGCAGAGTGGACACCTAAACCCGTGAAAACAGCCAATGACAGGCCAAAGGCAGAAGAAACGAAGGCCGCAGCAGATGCGGCGGGCTTTCAAAGCCGTGAGCCAGTTCAGCCAACACCTGCGAAGAAACGCCAGAAACGCCAGAAACGCCGCCACACGACAGGTCGCAATGTGCAACTCAACATGAAAGCACGGCAAGAAGACATTGACGCATTCTACGCCATCGCTGATGCGAACGACTGGGTGTTGGGTGAAGCGCTACAGCACACTGTTGCTGCGTTTCATAAACTGCATGGCAAGGCCGGTTGAGCGTTTTGAGAATGTCGACTGGATCACATACAGTATGTTCGAGGAACCTAAGCGAATGACATTCTGGACAATTTTTTTGGCATCTTACACCACCGCATATTTCGCATCTTTGCTACTTGAAGGTCCGATAAGTAGGTTTGTCGATGGTCAAAACGTCGAACCTATGCCGATATGGGTTAAATCTATACTCCTTCTATTTTGGCCAATCATGATTGTTTCTTTGTTTCTCGATGGTGATAAATTTCGAATAGGCGCGGTACTTATGGGAGTCCCAACCGTGGCAATTTTTGTTGCAACCTTCTGGATTTTGTCAGCTTAGACTGGACGCAGCTTAATGCTTGAGGGGAACTAAGACGCCGCGCATTACGTCCGATGCTTTGCTGCAACTCGGGTAGCGAGCGTTCATGGCTTTCCGCGCCGTTCAAACCATTTGCGACAGAAGCCGATGAACGCTGCATCCGCATTGCGCGGTGGTTCAGTCATCCAGCTTCGCCATTCTTGTTCCAGCCCGTGAATGTCCCATCCCGGCGCAGCGTCGCGTGCTTGATCATATGTCTCGGGCTTCAAGAACAATGCAATCTGTAGAGTAGGGTCGGCATAGGCTTCGGTGAACGCCGCTTTTGGCCGTACCGTGACGATCCCGCCCTCTAGCTTTAAGCTATAGTCGGGCATGTGATCGTGTTCTCGATCTGCATCGATGATCGCGGATACCATGCGCTTGAATTCTTTGGGAGTGGAGGACGACCCCGTTTTCGCGTGAAGCTTTTCCAGCCCGATTTGCCAGCTTCTTTGCTGGCCGCAATGCTTGCGTGCCAGCTCGTAGAGCCGCCGTTCTAGTGGCTTGCGAAGCTGGAAATACTGTCTGTTCAGGGTCAGGACTTCTTCGCCACGAATGGCATTGAAGACCCAATCCGACAGGGTGATTTCAATCTCCTGCATGCGTCCGTCACGCGTTTTGCGTCTCACACTTGCCTTGTCGATTAGCCCGAAGGTGTCGAACTGTTCTTCGCCACCTGTTGTGATGTTGGTGGAGATGGTGGTGCCTTTCAGGCGCTCTAGTGCGGCACGGAGTTGCTCATAGCCGCGCCCATCCGTTCCACGGTTCGTGGCAAGCTGCATGTCGTGCGCTCTGATCTGGAGCGTCTTGGACACTTTACGCCCACGGTTCAATCCCGCCATCACTTGGGAGATGCAGTAGATCAGGATGTCACGGTCGAAGACTGTTGCCAGTCCTTCGACGCTTGGCGTGACTTTCACGAAAGATTTGCCATCGGCGGATTCGTATGTTCGAATTTTCGTGTCTGGCTTTGTCGCAAGGCTAAAAACGGGATGCTCCATAGAGGCGGCATCGCCCTTGGGCACGGCATCGAAGATGTCGCAGACGAAAAGATCATCCTGCTCATGGCGCAAAGGAAGAAGAGGAGATCGCGCTAAATTCGTGTTATCACCCACCATATGGAGATATTCGTGCTTTCACCCACCAAGCACAAGCCTTTTCGTGTTATCACCCACTGGCATGCTGTGGATATTTCTATGAGGTGGTTTCGTGTTATTACACACCAAAATTCGTGCTTTCACACACCTCATAACGTGTTATCACCCACCAAGAGGCTTTTTTTTTTCAAGGTTTTCAATGCTTTATGATCAAATTTGATTCGCGTAACACATTAATAACACTAAATAACACCACAACCGCGCAATACTTGGCCTAAAATGGCATCGCCTCAAAGGCGATGACTCAAACGGAATTCGGCGATTAACTCGCTAACGCTCGCCGCCGAATACTCATATTTTCGAAGCTAGTGGCAACTAAACACTATAAAGTATCAACGTCCCACATGCGGATAGGCCATCGCCAATTGCCTTCGAAAAAGGACAAGCGGCTTATGTTCGCACTCAACCGACAAACACCAGTTCTTATGGAGAGGTCATGGCGGTGAAGTAGCACTCCGAAAATCTTTCGTGGTATCATAGACTTATGGCCCAAGACTTTTTGCCTGACGTGAAAATTTCATCCTTCGCTGCTCCTACGGACAAAGATATAGCCGTATGGGATGCGTTGACCGAGGATGAACGGTGCGCATTGCCCCATGCCGAGTTGGATAAGGGCAGGGCAGGTACGGGATCGAGTGCGCATTCCATGACGCGATGGATATTGACCGGTATTTCTAGCTCAAGCTCTCACCAAAGCAGGGGGAGGGGTTTTCCGCCAACTTCATGCCAACCGTCGAAGCTTAGGATGGCTTAGCTATCCAGAGACATTCAACGGCAAAGCCGTGCTTCTCTGCGTTACGCCCCTCCGGGTGAAGTCACTGGCTATCCAATCCAACCACGCTGCCCGCGACGGCGGCTCAGACGAAGCAGGGGAAAACAACAGCCACCCGCTCTTACCTAAAATGGGTCACTCTCAGGTTCCGGCCAGCCCGGTAGGGCAGGGTGGACTTGCTACCCGATGAGACGGGGTAGGCACAGGGGTTAGAAAACATTAGGAATCAGAAGCTTGAATCTGATATACTGGCTCTCATGGACACGATAGACGACAAGCAGCTTGAAACATTCCTTGCACCGAGTGACGGCCAGCCGATCACACCAGAGCACCGGGAATGGATGAATGCGCAGATTAGGGCGACACTCGACAAAAAGGCGCGTGGTGAGATGACTTACCACAGCTTGGACGATGTACGCCGCGAGTTCGGATTAGATGCACCTTAGATTATCCGACGACGCGAAAGACGACCTAAAGGACATCAAAGATTACATCGAACCGCGTAGCCAGCAGGGCTATACGCGCGTAATTACAGCAATCTTCACAATCTTTGATCAGCTCGAATCTTTCCCGTTTTTAGGACGTCAGGGAGAGGTTGAAGGCACACGCGAAATGAGCGTGCCACGCACCGAATATCGGATCGTCTACAGCCTGCCAGACGAAATCCACATCGATGTGGAACGGGTGCTTCATGCAAAGCTGAAATATCCGCCCGAGGAATGAACATACAAGGGCTTATGCGCCTAAAGGTGTTCTTACAGCAATGGCAGCAATTACTTTGAGGTCTGAGCTTAGGCAGGATAGTTAGGCTGCATGAGTATTCGTATCAGGCCTATGTCGTTTTTGGGGTCATACCCCGATCCAGATATCACGATTGGCACTGATATGCTTCTCCGGAGTGGGCACACTCTTTTCCTCTGCACCCAGAACAGAAACGTCGAACGATACGGGCGTATCGGACCAGACCAACCTGCTTTTGAACTGGATAACTGGACCATACAGGAAGTTAGATTCTTGGCCGCCATGTACCTAGGAAACGGGGAAAGCTCTGGTGTTAGGCCTTACCCACTGCCAATTTTTAGGGATATCGATGAACGTTCTGTCGATGCTGTTGTCGAAGACGGGACGCTACTTAAGACACTTCTCTCAGCGGCAGCAACAGATGACTACTTTATGGCCGGAAACCATGGCTTGCTGCCGGAGAAACTCGCGCAGTATCAGTTCTTCGAGTGGGATGATCGGCGCTTAGAGCAAGCTACGATTTTTTTTGATTCAGCCGACATAGATGATCCTGTTCTCATTCGAGGACTTCATGCCTTGCTGAAATCTGAGATGCTTTTCAAGCACTTCCAGTTTAGGGACGCGTCTTTGGCATCTTCACACATCGCACTGGACGCGGCGTACAGCATGATATTGCAAAGGCTGAAGAACTCGGGTGCTAAGAGCCCCAGTTCTCAAGATGCGCAGGCGTACATGGACGAACTATATAGTGTGCCGCCCACAAACCGAAAATTCTTTGAGGACTATTACTCTGACCGGGTACGCAATTTTCACACTGACAGCAGGTACGGCGCTGAACCAATCCCCTTCTTCAGCATAGATGACATTTGGCATCTGAATTCTGCCCTGAAAGGACTGTTCTATCGGCTGGCAACCGGGGAACTTCATGACGAAACCCGTTGGAACCGAGATGAGTACCTAAAGGGGTCGCTTCAGGCTGGGGGCAGAATGACACCATAACGAGAATCAGGTCTTGAGCGCCGATCTCTTTAACGTCGGCGGTCTGTTTTGGGACGCAGAGCGTAAAAAGACGGGTTTTGAGACACGATACTGGGTCATTTTGATGTCTGATAAGGCTCCGCAGAACTTGCCTTTAAAACGGTCGGTTTAGAGACAGGCCGTTTGGCGGGCCGGATGCTACGAACCTGAAAATCGGCTACACGCTTGTTGTAAAAGCAAAACTCTTGTCACGGGTTTGTCTTGCGGTGTCATTCTGCCCCCAGCCGTAACAGACCCCCTAAAGCACAACATGCTTGAAAATAGATAAGCTTCTACCGGTGCGCATGTCATGATATATGAACCACTAGGTTCAAGCGCAGAAAACAAGGCTGTGGACATGGTGCATAAATCCGGTGCGAGTTGTAGGGCGTTCTGATAAGCTGAAGCTATGTTGATCGGCTATGCAAGAGTATCGACCCAAACCCAAAGCCTCGACCGACAAATCGGGGCGCTAAATGGTGCAGGTGTGGAGCGCATCTTTCGCGAAAAGGCTACGGCCAAGACAGTTAAGGGTCGCCCGCAACTCGAAAAGGCTATTGATAAGCTAGGCAATGGTGATGTTTTTGTGATCGCTGAATGGGATAGAGCCACCCGTTCAATGATGGATGGCATCACCATCATTCAACGAGTGGCAGATCGGGGTGCAACGGTGAAGGTTCTGGACAAGCCATGGCTTGACCTCACAACGCCCATGGGCAAGGGCATTCTAGCATTCCTATCTGCGCTCGCAGAGGATGAAAGAGAACGTATCACGCGCCGCGCCAATGAAGGGCGTGTCGCTGCAAAAAAGCGAGGCGTCAAGTTCGGACCGAAGCCCAAGCTCTCGGAACACCAGCAAGAGCTGGCACTAACGCGCCTCAATAACGGTGAAAGCTGTCGCGCGATTGCTCGTGATTTTGGTGTTGCTCATACCACTGTTATGAGGCTTCGTGGATAAGACTTCCCAAAAAAATGATCGTGCGCCATGGACGCTCTGGCTCGCTCGAAAGACTAGATATCGAAGCTAGTACTGCTGGTCTTTGTAAGCATCATAGGTGACGAGCGGGCATATATGGTGAGAAAGATACTCGATCTCCTTTTCCAAGTGCTCTTGCCAAGCGTCATAGTACCCGCTTGATTTTTTTGCTATCATTTCAAGAGACTGTGCATCTCTCCGCATCCAAAACAGCAAATCGGAGTAAAGCCCTATTCCCCGATACTCGACTTGTCTGTCAATTAGGATCGCAATTCGATAACCAGAATCTCGAACCCCTCGTTTTGAATTGTCAGGTGCGGGTCGTTGCTTTTCGCCGAACCACCAACTGTCCGATCCGAATGGACGGTCGTTTCTTAGCACCGAACCTCGAAAAGGTACTTTGAAAGAGAAACGTATTTGTTCAGGTGTACCGTTTAGGAACAGGCCTAAAAATCCATCGACCCTCGGCCTTTTGGGGACATTAAGGATCATATACGAAAGTTCATCGCCTTCCTCGCAGAAGTTGCCGGAACGCTTTACTTCGTCCGCGGAATAGTCTGAGTACGTAAACTGATATGCCATGTCCGCAACGGTCCAAGACATCTGGGGCAGGAAAATTACGTAGCTCACTGCATCAATCCGTCTGACGGCGACTCAATCATTGAGCGCAACCCGCCGATTTTCGTCTGAGTGATCGGGACCGCGTGTGGTAGCCCAAGGAGAGCGCTCGCGTTCAAGCCATTTGATATCTTCGGGTTTCATGGCTTCATGATGCGCGAAGCTCCGATCGGGCGCAAGCGCGGCTGATCGCACTTCGACGCCTTGCAGGGGCGTAAGGTAAATACAGGGGTAGATTATTCCAGTGTTTTTTGCGGATCGCCGGGCTGATCCGCCCATTGCTCACGTATCGCGGAAAAGTCGCGATAGGCAGCGTCGATTGCGGCCTTGCGAGAACCCTCGATCTTATCAGAGAACTCGGCGGCGATCTTGACCAGCTCTTCGTCGGAAAGCGATCCTTTGAGCTGGTTGAAATAACGGTTCAAGGGATGGCCTGCACCATGCGTTTCTTCGATGACATCCATGACCCATCCATGCATTTCACGATCGAGATGCTGGGTGATCGCCGAATAGCTTGCCGTGTCAGCGGTGGCGATGCCGATATCCCATGAGAGGGTGCCGTTATCGGAATTGGTTCGATAGGTAATGCGAGCGTCTATTCCTTGTTCCGCTATGAAGGTTTCAATGGCCTTGTAAACTTGTAGCCCCTGCCTGTGAGGGACCTCTAACACATATCGGTTCGGATAGCGCTCTTCATCAAATGAAGCACGCAGGTTATCCATAAATTACTCAAATTCAATGCGTTAGTATCTCACAATGCAGCCTGTCTTTGCAAGTTTTCCCGCCCGTGATATCCATAATGCCACGAAACCCTTACTGGCTGAGGGTTTCGCGAAGATGGCAAGATCAGATAGGCGCGATATGAAGTTCGACGGACACAAACCAAATTCGCTAGAACAGCACCCGGGTGTGCAGCGTTACTTCGCAGAAGCAGCTAAAGACGATCCCGCGCACCACTCGGAGTCCGATCAGGCGCAAGGCCAAGGATCGTCCATGGTGGAGCGGGACAAGCCCGAGCCGGAACTGAAACCTGATCCTGAATTTGCGAAGGATCAGGATCGCGAAACATTCAACGACAAATGGGTGTCAGAGCAAGACTCTGGGCGTCAGGCCATGATGGAAAGGTATGAGAATCAGTGTAAGAAAGAAGACAGAAGCATCACGCATGATCACGAGAATACAATATAGTACTACTTTTCTATCAGAACAAAGTAATTCGAATGTCTGCAAATATCCTTAGCCTCATCAGCCAACTTTCTCTCTATTTCCGCAGTCGAGTTTTCGTATCTCATAACTTTACTATATAAAGATTCCTGATCGTTATAAATGAATCGTGAAGATACTCTCCAGCCTTCATGATAGGTAAAGGTACATGCTACTACAGATAAAATAAGCATTACAAAAAATACCGTATTTGAAAATACTCCATCACTAATTGGCAGTATTTCAAAAAGAGCGGTTGTGATGACCATTATCAGCAAGAATACGATCGCAGAGAGTATCATCGACGGGACTAATATCTCCCTCTTTCTACTTTCGAAGGTGTCCGAAATAGACTTACCTAGCCACTCATATTCAGCTACAATATGATCAATACGGTTTATTCCGCTCTGTATGTGGGATATATTATCTTTATCGGGAATATTTATTTCCTTAAAGGAAAATACTATCTCTCTATGGTTTAGACAATCCACAGTTTCTATGTCTTCTGGTGCAATGATGCCAACTTCTGGAAATTTGAACAAGATGCTTCGAAATTTAGCCGCAATTTCTCCCTTTTTGATCGGCTTCGTTCGATATCCATATTCTGTGAGATCCAGAAAATTCTCAGATCTATAAGAAAATCGAATAGTGGTATTTTTTGGTTTGGGAAGTATAGGTAGCGGAAGCTGGGCGAAACCCCACTTCGGATGTGGATCAAACAGCCTTTCGAAAAACCGATCTTCATCATAGTTGCACTTCTGGATCAGCATAGGGTCCTGCGATGCTGTCGATATAAGACCAATACCTGGATAGGTCGGATCGTTCTCATCCTCGACATCTCCAAAGAGCTTCATCAGCTCGTTCTCTGACGCAAGCGGCCTTTTGTGAATGCTCTGCTGTGATCCGTGCGTCTGGGTTGTCCCGCGCGTGTGGGTGGTTGTCGAAGACCAATTGTTCCCTTCCGATGAGGAACTGCCCTTTGTCTTGGATTTCCCTTTGGTGGCTGTCCGGTTGTAATTCTCTTGACGGCTGGTGCCATAATTGCGGCCTGCTTGGCGCGAGAATTGATCCGTGGTTGCAAGGGTGCGCAGAAAGATGCTTGGCCCCCATCCGATCGAGTTGGTCGTGCCGCTCGATCCGCCGGAGGATGATCCTGTTCCCCCACCAACGGAATTGGCCGTCGAGTTGTTCCAGCTCGTGGACCTGTTTTGTGAGGTGGAGCTGGACCCGCCCCGCATATCCGCCGTTGATGTGGTTTCACTCGTGGCCGTGCTTTGCGATCGGGTCGTGCGGATCACCTCAACCTCGCCGAGTCGCTTGCTGACATATTCGGCGGTAAATCCGTCATTGAAACCGTAATAGATATGGGTATCGGCTGACGATACGAAGGTTTCCCAATTTTCTCCGTATTTGGCCTTAAGCTGCCCAAGAGTTTGGACAACGAAGAACATCTTCACCCCTGCCCCGGCAATGTCAGCGGCAGCGGTCTCAATTTTCCGCATCCGTTCCATGGATGCGAATTCGTCCAGCATCATCAAGGTCTGGTGGCCGGTCGCCGGGTGACGGTTCCCAGAGGCTTGTGCCGCGGCGAGCATCATATTTACGATGATGCGCGGCCAAGCTGCAAAGCGATCTTTCATGCCCGATGGCAAGCACACATAAACACTGATGCCCCCTGCCCGGCTTTGCAGCTCATCGGCAGTGAATGTTGGGCGTGTGTCATCTTCGATTGGCGCGAGGACGGACCGCATGCGGCCATCGTCAATCCAATCCGTATGTTCCTCGGCGCTCGTGCGGATGGAGTTCCACATCTTCGGTTGGCTTTTAAACGATTCAAACAGGCTTCTCGCCTGATCCGAGATGATCCCATGAAAGGCCTTGTTTTGCTTCATGCCTTCCAACATCAGCATGAAGCCGTCTGGGGGGTTGGCTTTCAATTGCTCGGCGGTGAGCTGGTCTTCGATATGTTCGAGGGCGATGAAATCTCCGCTCAGGATGAACTTGCGAACGGTGACGAGGTTCCGCATCTCGGGCGGAATGAATCGATCTGAGGCAACGTGAAGGACAAGAGCCTTAATGAAGGTTTTGGCTTTGTTGTCCCATGTCACGTCAGTCTTGTTTTCAGAACAAACACATGATTCAGCAATCAGTGCGGCTTTCGTTTCCGCATCAGGATCATCGACTTGGATTTCAGCGATCGGGTTGTAATAAGCGCGATATTCGGGATCGACCGTCGCTGTCTCGTGGCTGTCTAGCACGCAGACTTTTTGACCGAGGCTTTCGGTTGCATGCTCTGATCCATTGCCGCGCCGCGCGGCAGTCACAGAGGCGTTCTCGCCTTTGGGGTCATTGACGAACACCGATCCCGGCCACAGAAGCAGATTATTGGTAATGAGCGCCCTGCCCTTGCCCGATCGTGTCTTGGCGCATAGCAGGACATGGCTGTCATCCTTGCGGCCAATGGGCGTGCGCTTGTCATCGCCGTTGCGGCCAAGCCAGAGATCGCCGTCTTCGAAAATGTAGCGATCGGCCACTTGCGCCGGCGGCATCCATTGCGCCGTAGCCAGAAGAGGTTCTTCCACGACATCGTCCAATTCGCTTCCCGCCGAGTGATAATT
>CAYGUB010000046.1:12168-14382 GCA_964352845.1 uncultured Rhodobacterales bacterium
CCGAACACGGAAAATCGATCAGGCAATGAGTAGCGATGGTGCCGGGGTAGTGCAGATGGTTCCTGCTTTTCGGGAGAGCTGGAGCTATTAATTCTGTAGCTCAATTTCGCGTGAGCACCCTGTGACAGCCAAATTTGCACAGTGCGGGTGAAGTAAGTTACAATTTTGATTATGAGCCAGAAACAGACAGACAAAAAATCTCAGGTGCCGTTAAAAACGTCTTCTCGGGATACGCGTGAGTACATTACACCCGCCGATCTCACATCAGAGGAAGTCGAGGCGCTTGAAAAGACACGCTACAGCGCAGACCAAGAAAACCTCGATCACCTTTTCGACTAGCCGATGTCAAAAATAAGTAATGGAAAATCAATTGAATACGTGAGATAATAGCGTTATGAGAACTTTGAAATCTGTAACCGTTCGATTTACTGAAGCCTCGCCGCAAGGCGCAGCTTTTCGCCGTGCGCAGGCGCATATTGATGCTGATATTGAAGGCTTGGCGAATGATCACGGTGCAAGCGCGTTAATGGACGAGCTTCGCGCAGATGGCGTGCCGATCAAAGAACGCATGCAGCGGCTTGGTGCGTATCTTCGCCAGCTTGAGGCCGATAAGGCAGTGCCAGCCGCCGAATGAACGAATATGGCCGGTCGGCCCAAGAACAGCGCGAATACGAAAAGCACGTATATCCCGGCACAGAAATTCTGATCAACAAGTTCGGTCTTCGGGATGCTGGATTGTTGGAAGTTGCAGAGCGACAGGCCGTTGCGGATCGTTTGGGAGAAGGCTTGCCCAGATCAGCGCAACAATCATCACCGTATGGCATCAAGGCAATCCACGGATACATTTTGCAGGATGTCTACACATGGGCTGGAGAATTTCGAACGTACACGACCGGGCGCGGAGACGCCTCTTTTGCGAGGCCTGAGTTCATAGAGCCAGAGTTGGAGCGTCTTTATTCGCGCGTAGAGGATGACAAGTTCCTCAAGGGCTTAAACCCAACCGAGTTCGCCGCAAAGGCGGCGGCACATGTCAACGATCTGAATGCGATCCATCCCTTTGTCGATGGCAATGGCCGCACGCAGCGCGTTTGGTTGCGCCTTCTCGGTGAACAGGCGGGTCATTCGGTCGAGCTAAGACCGGGTGATCAACAGGCATGGAATGACGCTTCGATGGAAGGCTTCTATCGGTCTAACGATACGATGGCGGCTTTCATTGCAGAGCGCTCGCAGCCCCTTCGCGAAAACGTCTTGCATGGGCAAGATGTTCGAGATGAGTTTCTATCACGATACGAACGATCGCTTTATCGTCATGCGAGTAGAGAGACGCCGCAATCCGAGAAAGACCATGATCAGGCAGATGACGACTGATCTTGTGATTAATGCGCGACCGCATGGCGGTCGACGTATATTCGGTGCAGCCACGGCGCACCGATCCGGCCTGACGCCGGACACGTAAAGGCCAATCACAGGCGAAAATTGACAAACATTAACACATTATGGCAAAGTATCGGGATATACGAATAGCCAGATATGTTTTTGTGCTACAAAAACCTGCTTTCAAACACCCGGATGGGGCGTTTTCGGCAGTCTGGCAAGGGCTTTCGCGCCCTTTGATCCACGATCAGGATAGAGGGCTATGCACCCCCTCCTGAACCAACCCCACATCAACGGTTTCGCCCGTTGAATTGCGACCAAGGGGTTTCCCTTGGATGAAACCAAAGAGCCTTCGAGCTGCTTTGGAAACATGACCAACCCTACGCGGTTTGGATACGCGCCAAGGTTTCGGCCTTGGATGACGAGAAAGGGTTTCGACCCTTCCATGACGAGCCGGGATTGCCCGGCGGCAACCGAGGAACGCCCCGGACCGAATGTGACAACGCCGATGGTACGGAGAGGATATGGCACGGCCCAAGAAGCAGCAGGATGAACGGCGCAGCGAGACGGCACGGTTTCGCGTGACCTTGGCTGAGCGCGAATTCATCCGCATGCAGGCACAGGCGGCAGGATTGGTTGAGACCGAATACCTACGCCGCCGCGCTTTGGGCCATGCCATCCCCCCTGCCCCGCAGCGCTCATCGGACCCCGCCCTTGTCTCGGAACTCAATCGGATCGGCGTGAACGTGAACCAGCTCGCCCGCGCCACACATCGCGGCAGCGACTTTACCCGCTACTGGGCGCAAGTTGGCCGGGAGCTGCAATCCACTCTTCGGAAGG
>CAYGUB010000047.1:0-14282 GCA_964352845.1 uncultured Rhodobacterales bacterium
TCATGGGTCCGATTGCGGCCTGTCGCGTGGGCTTTGAGGGTGGCGATTACATCCTGAACCCCGAACTTGACGATATGCATGATCTGCGCAACAAGCCCGAGCAGCGTCTCGACCTTGTTGTGGCCGGGACCAAAGACGCCGTGATGATGGTGGAATCGGAAGCCTATGAGCTGACCGAGGAGGAAATGCTGGGCGCAGTGACTTTCGCCCATGAGCAGATCCAGCCTGCCATCGACCTGATCATCGACTTCGCCGAGGACTGCGCCAAAGAGCCCTTCGACTTCCAGCCGCCGGATTACTCCGCGCTGTATAAAGCCGTCGAGAAAGCTGGCAAGACGGCCATGAAGAAGGCCTATGCAATCACCGATAAGCAGGAGCGGACAGCGGCCGTTGCTGCGGCGAAGGAGAAGGTCAAGGAGAAGCTGACCGAAGAGCAGCTTGAGGACGAGAATCTCGGCTCCGCGATGAAGAAGCTTGAATCCACCGTTTTGCGCGGCGATGTCGTGAAGAACAAAAAACGCATCGATGGCCGGGCTCTGGATACGGTTCGCCCGATTGTCTCTGAGGTGGGCCTTCTGCCCCGGACCCACGGCTCGGCGCTGTTTACCCGTGGCGAGACGCAAGGTCTGGTCGTGACGACGCTGGGCACCGGCGATGATGAGCAGATGATCGACGCGCTGCAGGGCACCTATAAGTCGAACTTCCTGCTGCATTACAACTTCCCGCCCTATTCTGTGGGTGAAGTTGGCCGCTTTGGTCCTCCCGGTCGTCGTGAGATCGGTCACGGCAAACTTGCCTGGCGTGCGCTTCAGGCTGTCCTGCCTGCCGCAACCGACTTCCCCTACACCATCCGCGTGGTATCCGAGATCACCGAATCCAACGGCTCTTCTTCCATGGCCTCTGTCTGTGGCGGTTCGCTGTCAATGATGGATGCGGGCGTGCCATTGAAAGCCCCTGTGGCCGGTGTGGCCATGGGTCTGATCCTGGAAGAGGATGGCGACTATGCCGTGCTGACCGATATTCTGGGTGATGAGGATCACCTGGGCGACATGGACTTCAAGGTTGCCGGGACCGAAAAAGGCATCACCTCGTTGCAGATGGATATCAAGATTGCAGGCATCACGCCCGAGATCATGAAAACTGCGCTGGCTCAGGCCAAAGAGGGTCGTCTGCACATCCTGGGCGAGATGAACAAGGCGCTGAGCTCTGCCAGCGACTTCTCCGTCCACGCGCCACGGATCGAGACGATGCAGATTCCGACCGACAAGATCCGGGAAGTAATCGGCTCTGGTGGCAAGGTCATCCGTGAAATCGTCGAGGTGTCCGGCGCCAAGGTCGATATCAACGATGAGGGTGTCATAAAGATCGCCAGCCCGAATGGCGAGGCAATCCAGAAAGCCTATGACATGATCCACTCGATCGTGGCTGAGCCTGAGGAAGGCATGGTCTATACCGGCACTGTGGTAAAGATCGTCGATTTCGGCGCTTTCGTGAATTTCTTCGGCAAACGCGACGGGCTGGTCCATGTCAGCCAGATCGAGAACCGCCGTCTGAACCATCCTTCCGACGTCCTCAAAGAGGGACAGGAGGTGAAGGTCAAACTGCTGGGCTTCGATGATCGCGGTAAGGTGCGCCTGTCGATGAAAGTCGTCGATCAGGAAACCGGCGAAGAAGTCAAAAAGGAAGAAGCGGCGGACTGATCGCGTCTCACTTTTGCAAATGATGATGATGAGGCCTCGGGCGCAAGCGCGGGGCCTCTTTTTCGTTGACGGCCTCGAAAGAGCCCTACCAGCGGCTGAGCGCGTCCTCGTCTTCTTCCCTGGCGGCGACCCATGCCTCGCCTGTGCCGGTGCGCTCTTTTTTCCAGAACGGGGCGCGGGACTTGAGGTAGTCCATCAGGAAATCGGCGGCGGCGAATGCATCGGCCCGGTGTTTGGACGCGGTTGCGACCATCATGATCACATCGCCTGCGCCAAGCTGTCCAAAACGGTGGATAACAAGCACATCGCTCAGTTTCCAGCGGGCCTGCGCCTGCGAGGCGATCTCGGTGATCGCGGATTGGGTCATGGCCGGGTAATGCTCGATCAGCATCTCTTTCAGCCCATCTTCGACATCGCGCACGATCCCCGTAAAACTGACCACCGCGCCTGCATTTTTGCTGGCGGCAGTGAACGCATTCAGCTCGGCGCCGGGATCAAAGCTGTCCTCTTCAACACGTACCTGCATCGGCTAGCCACCTGTCATGGGCGGGAAGAACGCCACTTCACGCGCACCGTCCAGCGGTGCGTCGAAATCTGTCAGCGTCTGATCCACCGCAACGCGCAGGGCGGTCAGGTCCTCAAATGCGGCCGCGTAGCGATCTTCGCGCGCGCGCAATTCCTCGACCAGTGCCATGACGGTCCCGGCAGAGGTTTCAAGCCGCTCCTTGGGCAGACCGATCCGTTCGCGCACCCAGGCGAAGTAGAGAACATCTATCATCAGCGCGTCTCCTCCCGCAAATGGGGCAATGCCTTGCTGAAATAGTCCCAGCCCGTGATCAGGGTCAATGCGGCGGCAATCCAAAGCAAGACAGTACCGACCATGAATGTGGCGTTGGCGGCACCTGAATACCAGATCAAACCGAGCTCGTCGGTGATCGATCCGTCCATGATGCCGCTCAGGGTCGCGTCATCCATGCCGGTGGTGCGGTCCAGAAATTCGTGCTCAAACAAGCCCGTTGCAAACAGCACCGCCAGGGCCACCATTTGCGCTGTGGTTTTCCACTTGGCCAGGTTGGTGACTTTCAACAGGCCCGCAGTCTCGCCGAGATATTCCCGCAGGCCCGAGACGAAGACTTCGCGGAACATGATCATCGTCGATGGCAGCAGGATCCATGGGTTCATTCCCGAGAAGCCTGTGATCACCAGCAGCGCGATTATCACCATCGCCTTATCGGCAATCGGATCAAGCATCGCGCCGAACTTGCTTTCCTGCTTCCAGGCGCGGGCGAGATAGCCGTCTATCCAATCGGTCAGCGCTGCGGTAACAAACAGGATCAGCGCAAACCAGTCGGCCCATGGTCGCGTGAAATACAAAAACATGATCGCCACGCCCGGAGCGGCAAGCAATCGCAGCACGGTAAGCGCATTGGGAAGGTTCCAGTTCATAAGCAGGCTTTACCTGTTTGCGCTGGAACTATCCAACAAGAATTGCGCCGATCAAGACCAACCCGCAACCAGCCGCCGGACATCGCGCAGCTGCGGGCGGATTCGATTCGCAGCGGGCATTGTTTTCTATGGGTGTTCAAAAACGGCTCTATGCCACCATTGTTGAGGGATCGGCAGATAGTGGCGCTTCCATCACCCGAATGCGCTAAGCCTGCCTTATTGTTCATAAAATTGCCTTATTTTTAGTAAGGGAACCCATACTTGTTCCAAAACGGAGCTACCGGCAAACCTTATTGCATCCGGTGGGGACAAGAACCGGAGAATACGATGATGAGTTACAGACAGACGGCGAAATCGAGGAGGCTACCACCGCCTCGGCAACATAGCTTGCGACCGGAGCATCTGCACGGTTCCGTGTCGCACCGGACGCGTATCAGCACTCACCCGGCGATGCCGGACCATGATGCGCAATCGGAAGAGCAAAGCCGGATGTTGGCACCTTAAACCACCTATCAACACAGCTCGGTTCCAAGTCATTGGTCTGACGCTGCCAAATTGAACAAGACACGCTGGAGCACTCAAAATGAAAAATTCGAAAGCACTCATCGCCGCATCTGGTTTTGCACTCGTCGCCGCTTTTCTTGCGGGCCAAGCGGGCGCCGAGCAAGTCAAACTCTCTACACCCGACGGCGCCATCGAGATGAGTGGCGATCTGATCGGCTTTAACGGCACTGACTACACGGTGCTGAGCGCGGTCGGTGTGGTTACCGTCTCTGCCGCCTCGGTGATCTGCGAAGGCGATGCCTGCCCCCAGCCGGAAGCTGGCGTCTCAGCCTTTTCTGTCGCAAACCTCAGACCGGAAGCCGAGCTGATCAAAATCTCGGATTAAGAATTACCCCCCTCGTTATGCACACACATGACAAGGAAGGGCGCGGGGACATCCCCGCGTCCTTTTTTATTGGTTGGAAAGGTCCTGCCAGAAACCTGATCCTTTTCCGTCAGACGCTACAGGTTGTGGAAATGGTCATAGATGGATTGCGCCATCGCGGCTGACACGCCTTCAACCGCTGACAGATCCGCCAGATTGGCCCGCGCAACGGCCTTGGCGCTTCCAAAATGCTGCAAAAGCGCCTTCTTGCGCTTGGGTCCGACGCCTTCGATCTCATCAAGCGGGCTCGTCATCTGCGACTTGGCACGTTTCGCGCGGTGGGTGCCAATCGCGAAGCGATGCGCCTCGTCGCGCAGACGTTGTACAAAATAGAGCACCGGATCATTGTGTTTCAGGGCAAAAGGACGGTGTCCTGTGCGGTGGAATTCTTCCTTGCCGGCGTCACGGTCCACCCCTTTGGCGACGCCCACCATGGTAATGTCCTCGACGCCCATCTCGCGCATGATCTCGCGCACTGCCGAGACCTGCCCCGCGCCCCCATCGATCAAGAGCAGATCGGGCCAGGCCTCCGTCTTGCGTTCGGGGTCCTCCGCCTTGAGACGTTTGAACCGGCGGGTCAGCACTTCTTTCATCATGCCGAAATCATCGCCGGGGGTAAGCTCTTCGTTCTTGATGTTGAACTTGCGATACTGATTGCGCAGGAAGCCTTCGGGTCCCGCGACGATCATCCCGCCGACCGCATTGGTGCCCTGAATGTGGGAGTTGTCATAGACCTCAATCCGCCGGGGTGGTGCGTCCATCCCGAACGCCTCGGCGATGCCTTTCAGCAACCGTGTCTGCGTCGCGCTTTCGGCCATCTTGCGCGCGAGGCTTTCGCGGGCGTTGCGCGTGGCGCCAGCGATCAGTTCCATCTTCTCGCCGCGCTGTGGCACGAGGATTTCGACCTTGCGCCCGGCCTTGTCGGAGAGCGCCTGTGTCATCAGGTCCACATCCTCGATGCCATGTGACAGCAGGATCTGACGCGGCGGCTCCTTGTCGGAATAGAACTGGCCCATAAATGCCTCGATGATCTCCGGCTCGGCGGCATTGGCGGTTTTGGGGTAGAAATCGCGGTTGCCCCAGTTCTGGTTTGCGCGGATGAAAAACACCTGCACGCAGGCCTGCCCATGTTCCAGATGCAGCGCGATGATGTCCGCCTCTGCCACACCGCGCGGGTTGATGCCTTGAGCCGTCTGAACCTGCGTCAGTGCCCTGATCCGGTCGCGCAGGGCAGCGGCGCGTTCGAACTCCATATTCTCGGAGGCCTCCTGCATCTGCCTGGCCAGTTGCTCCTGCATATCGGTCGAGCGGCCCTCAAGGTAGCGCTGCGCGTCCTTGACCAGCCCCCGGTAGTCTGCTTGCGAGATATAGCCCACGCAGGGCGCAGAGCAGCGTTTGATCTGATATTGCAGACAGGGCCGCGTCCGGGTCGAGAAAGTCGCATCCGTACAGTCCCGCAGCAAAAACGCGCGCTGCAACTGGTTCAGCGTCCGGTTCACGGCCCCCGCGGAGGCGAAGGGCCCGTAATAGTCACCCTTCTCCCGCTTGGCGCCGCGATGTTTCTTGATCTGCGGGAAGTCGTGATCGCGGGTTACCAGAATGTTGGGAAAGCTCTTATCATCGCGCAGCAGAACGTTGTATTTCGGCTTGAGTTGCTTGATCAGGTTTTGCTCAAGCAGCAGCGCCTCGGTCTCTGTCTTGGTGGTCAGAAACATCATGGACCGCGTGTCCGAGATCATCCGCGTAATCCGGGGCGAGTGTCCTGAGGGCTTGGCATAGCTCGACACGCGTTTTTTGAGACTGCGCGCCTTGCCGACATACAAAACCCGCTGTTGCCCATCCAGCATCCGGTAGACACCCGGGGAGTTATCGAGCGTCTTGAGATAGGCCTGCACGCAGGCATGACCCTGCGGCGGATCATTCTGTGGGGTCTGGGAAGTGTCGTTTACGTCAGTCATGCCGCATTGTATGATTCCCCGCATCCGCTGCAATGTGAAGATCGTCTGTTCAAGCCTAAACCTGTCCCCTTTTGCTGTGGATAAGTTTGGGGGGAAGTTCTGGGCGGGCCGAATTTCTTGTTAGTTTTCTACCTGTTCACCTTAATGCTTAAAAAGTAGGCACCTTTCCAAGCTATTGTTTTTATTACAAATAATAATCAGAAAATGTCAAATCACTGATTTCATTAAGGTTTTGGTAACAGATTCGTGACCGATTAGCGTGAAGTGGACAAGTCAAGATACCCTGGGCAGGTTTTTCGGATAACCAGCTACTCTACGCCGATGACATCGGGGGTCTCCCAGCCCAGATGCTGCCCCCCGTCGATGCACAGAAGTTGCCCCGTCAGGGCTGGCGACGACACAATATATTGCAGCGCATTGGTGATATCGTCAGTATTCGAGCCGCGGCGCAGGACGGTCGAGATCCGCTGCTCCTTAAAGTGATCTGCCGACTGCCGACCGCCTTGAAGCGTCGGCCCCGGTCCGATGGCGTTTACACGCACAAATGGCGCAAGCGCCCGGGCGGCGGTTTGGGTGAAGCCCCATAGACCGTATTTCGCAATCGTATATGTCATGAATTCGGGCGTCAGCTTGCGCACCCTTTGGTCAATCATGTTGATAACGGCCGCTTGCGATACCGGCTCGCCCTGCGCGTCATCCACCGTGTCTGGCACCTGCTCCGAAAAGGCCTGCGTCAGAATGAACGGCGCCCGCAGATTGGAGCCCAGATGCCGGTCCCAGGTGTCGCGGGTCGCGGTCTCGATGCTGTCATATTCGAAGATGGAGGCATTGTTGACCAGCACTGACAACTCTCCCACTGCCTTGGCCGCGTGGCCTACAAGCGCCTCGGTCTGATCGAGATCCAGCAGGTCGGCCTGGATGGCCACGGCCTTGCGCCCCATGGCTTCCAGCTCGGCCACTGTCTGCTCGGCTCCGCCCGCAGATTGAGCGTAATGCACAGCCACATCATAGCCCATCTCGCCAAGCTTGAGCGCCATTGCGCGCCCCAGCCTGCTTCCCGCCCCGGTCACCAACGCAGATTTATCGCTCATGTCTCAGTCCCCAATACAACGAGTATGTAGAGTACATAGAGCAGACAGAGCGCAATTCCCCATCTTTTGTTCAGATCGCGCCCCTTGAAGACATTCGGGATCAGAAGCAGGGAAACCGCCAGCATCACCCATAAATCAAAACGCAGGAACTCGTAAGGCACGGGGATCGGCCCAACAAGCCCGGCGACGCCGATGATCAGCAGCAGGTTGAAGATGTTTGACCCGATCACATTGCCCAGCGCGACCTCAGCTTCTCGGCGCAACGCGGCCATGACGGTTGTGGCCAATTCGGGGAGCGATGTGCCGATGGCCACCAGTGTGAGTCCGATGATCGTATCGGGCACGCCAAGCCGGGACGCGATGGTCGTGGCGTTGTCCACCAGAAGATTTGCGCCCAGCGGCAGGCCTATCAGGCCTACGATCAGAAAAGCTGCGATCTTCCAGCCGGCCATGTCAGGATCCGCGCCTTCGGGCTTTTCCTCGCCGGCATCGCGCTGGGACAGCGCGTCGCGGAACTGATCGGCCAGAATGATCACCATGCCCAAAAGCAGGATCGCCGCATGGATCCAGGTGATCGGGCCAAAGAAGCTGACGCCGATAAACAGCACCGTCGCAGCGATCATCTGCAGGAAGGATTTCTGGGTTTTCGTCCCGTCGCTGGGAAGACCTGCAATCAGCGCCGGTATCCCCAGAACCAGCAGGATATTGGCCGTGTTGGATCCCACGACATTGCCCAGTGCCAGCCCCGGCACCCCGTCAAGGACAGCCTGCACAGAGATCAGCAGCTCCGGCGCCGAGGTGCCGAAGGCGACGATTGTGAGGCTGACGATCAGGGCAGGCACGCCGATGCGCAGCGACAGGTTTACCGCGCCGCGCACCAATGCATCGCCCGCCAGCAACAGAATGACCAGCCCACCGGCGGCGCCCAGAAACTCGTACATAGGCTAGACGTCTTTCTTCTTGCAGGCGCAGGGGCCCTTGCCGATAATATGAGCCCCGCAGGACTTGCACGTCGCGACCCGTTTGCGCCCCAGCTTAGGGCTGAGGATGCCAAGCTTGCCGAACATGGCAAGCACCCCCATGAAGATCAGGAACAGGCTGATGATCTTTAGGATCATCTAAAGACCGTAGCGCGCCCAGAGCGCCCTTTCATCAAGGTGATCCATCGCGTCAGAGACAAGCCGTGCACCAAAGCGCTGAAAGATAGAGCGTCTGGGCCCATAGACATTAAATTTCACATCATCGCCGAAGCGCTCTTTCATCACCGGAACGACATGGCCTACCGCGTCGACCAGCCCGACCTCTATGGCCTGTGGGCCGACCCAGATTTCCCCGGTGAACAGATCCTTGCCCTCGGCCAGCTGGTCGCCGCGACGGTTTTTGACGTGGTTTATAAAATTCTCGTGGATCTGGAGCTGCAGGGCCTTGATCCGTTCCACGTCTTCCGCGCGCTCGGGGCGGAAGGGGTCTAGCATACTCTTGTCCTTACCGGCCGTGTATACCCGCCGCTCCACGCCATAGCGCTGCATCAGCTCGTGAAAGCCGAAACTGGCGGAGATCACACCGATGGAACCAGTGATGGAGCTTGGGTCGACGAAAATCTCATCGGCGCTTGCCGCCAGCCAGTAGCCGCCCGACGCGGCTACATCCTCGACAAAGGCTGTCACGGGGACCTTCAGCTCGTCCGAAAGGCGGCGGATACGCGCGCCGATCAGTGACGATTGCACGGGCGATCCGCCGGGCGAGTTGATCACCAGCGCCACGGCTTTTGGTTCGCCCTTGCGAAACGCCTTTTCCAGAAGCGGCGCCAGCCCCGCATCATTGAGCGTCGCGCCGCGCCCGCCAGAGGCGATCACGCCATTCATCCGTACCAGCGACACCACCGGCGGCGATTTCATAAAGGGTATAAACCGTCTCATCCTGTGCCATGTAGAGGCGGCCACGGGAGCAAACAAGGGCGATGTCGGAAACAGACTTGCGGATGTGACTCTTTCGTCGGAGTTTGAGCCCCGGCAGCCTCAGGAGAACGGCGATGAAAGATGAGAATTTTCTGAAGGAAAATAACGCGCGTTATCTGTGGCACCCGATGGCGCATCCCGGTGCGATGCAGCAAAACCCGCCTGTGATCATCAAAAGCGCCGAAGGCTCGACCATCACAGACCGCGACGGCCACAGCGTCATCGACGGGGTGGGCGGCCTGTGGTGCGTCAATGTCGGCTATTCCTGTCAGCCAATCAAGGATGCCATCGCTGCTCAACTTCAGGAACTGCCCTATTATTCGGCCTTTGGCGGCACCACCAATGAGCCTGCCATCGAGCTGAGCTATGAGCTGCGCGAGATGTTTGCCCCCGACGGCATGGCGCGCGCGTTCTTCACCTCGGGCGGCTCGGACGCCGTGGAAACCGCGCTGAGGCTCGCGCGGCAATATCACAAACTGCGGGGCGCGCATGGGCGGACCAAGTTTCTGTCGCTCAAGAAAGGCTATCACGGCACGCATTTCGGCGGCGCCTCGGTCAATGGCAACAATCGCTTCCGGATCAATTATGAGCCGCTCTTGCCGGGCTGTTTCCATATCCCTTCGCCCTATCCCTATCGCAATCCGTTCGATGAAACGGATCCAGAGCCGCTGGCGCGGCTTTGTGCCAATGCGATGATCGACGAGATCGAGTTTCAGGGGCCCGAGACAATAGCGGCCTTTATCATGGAGCCTATACAGGGCGCGGGCGGCGTGATCGTGCCGCATGAAACCTTCATGCCGCTGATGCGCGAAATCTGCACCCGCTACGGCATCCTGATGATTGCGGATGAGGTGATCACAGGGTTCGGGCGGACGGGTGACTGGTCCGGGTCGCGCTACTGGGGCGTCCAGCCCGATATGATGACCATGGCCAAGGGAATCACCTCGGCCTATTTCCCCTTCGGCGCCTGCATGTTGAGCGAGGCCGTGGCCCAGACGTTTGAGCAGGCCGATGCCGATGGCAGTATTTTCCACGGCTACACCTATTCCGCCCATCCAGTCGGTGCGGCGGCAGCCTTGGCCTGTATCCGCGAAAGCCAACGGCTTGCAATCAACGAAAATGCTGCCCCGCGCGGCACACAGCTTTATGCGGGGCTCAAGGCCTTGGGAGAGAAACACGAGGTCATCGGCGATATCCGCGGCGGCCACGGTCTGATGGCGGCACTTGAACTGGTAGAGGATGGCAAGACGCCTGCCGCGCCAGAGCTGTTGAAGCGGGTGTTTGAAGGCACCTACGCGGCGGGCGCGATGGTGCGTATCGGGGGCAATAACCTGATGATGTCGCCCCCTCTTGTCGTGACGGAGGCCGAGATCGACATATTACTTGGGGCGCTCGATCACGGGCTCAGTTTGGCCTGAGGGCGTCATGCGAAAAAACCTCAATCACATGAGACTGCCTGAAAGCAGATATTGTGGGCGGGTTACGCGATGCGGGATTTTTCAGGTATTTCGTGACACGCTATGGGCGCTCAGAAAAAAGGAGGGCTCCGACCCCATCGGAACCCTCCACTACCCCACGTGCTTTTCACTATTCGCACCACACGTGACTATGAAACTGATTCCGGCCATTTGAAGCCTGAAATACAGTATTTAGCGGAGCTTAGAACAAAACACAAACGAAATCGAAAATATAGTAAACAAAATCATACACTTAGCGTTAATGAAAAATAAAGGCCACCACGCCGGAGACATGGGGCCCTTAACTCAGCGCGTCGATAGGCTTAGCCGTAGACGGATTCCTTTTTGAAATGCTTGGTCAGCATGTAATAGATCACGGCGCGGTATTTGTTGCGCTCGGATTTACCGTAGGTCTCGATGCAGCTGTCGATTGCGCTCATCAATTCGGGGCTGTCGCTCAGGCCGAGCTTCTTGATCAGGAAGTTGTTTTTCACGGTTTCCAGCTCTGCCGGTTGGCTGCCTGCAACGGTCGCGGCGTCGGCATTGTAGATCGCAGGCCCGCAACCAATCGTCACTTTTGTCAGCAAATCCATATCGGGCGTCATGCCGCATTTGTTCTTCAGGTCTTCCGCATAAAGCGCGATCAGGTCTTCTCTCTTACCCATTGGATTGTCTCCCACCAATTTATTTTTGGGCCCATGCCCCGTTAGGCTTCGTCAGCCTGACACTAGGATTAATGTCTATCTGCGCCAGTTACAAAGAAAAAAGCCGGGGCAAGGGTCTGACAGCCAGCATCGGCTCAACGGCATGTTCCGCGGCCAAGTGCCTGCAGGTGGGAATGATCGACATGAATGTCGTTGTAATCGGGCGCATGCGTGGTGACGAACCACGTGCAAGCGCTGTCGCGCGCGGCAGCAAGAAAGGCGGCATGCGCACCGCAGCTACCCCAATCCGTTTTCAGATCAAGCCGTTGGCCATTGCTGAAATGGAGCTCCGCCACAGCAATCGCATTTGCCGTGACAGGATATATCTTGAGCCGTTCCGTCAGGTTCGGTCCTGCCGGCGCCGGGCCGATGCCCAGCACCAGCAGCAAGATGCTAATAGCGATAATGCTCCGGCTTGTAGGGGCCATCCTGTGGCACCCCGATATAGTCCGCCTGTTCCTTGTCCAGTTTGGAAAGCTTCACCCCGATGCGGGCCAGATGCAAACGCGCAACCTTCTCATCGAGATGTTTGGGCAGGATATACACCTGGTTCTTATAGGCGTCGTTATTGGTCCATAGCTCAATCTGGGCCAGCACCTGATTGGTAAAAGAGGCCGACATTACAAAGGACGGGTGGCCTGTCGCGTTACCCAGGTTCAGCAGACGGCCTTCCGAGAGCAGGATCAGACGGTTGCCTGAGGGCATTTCGATCATGTCGACCTGTTCCTTGATATTGGTCCATTTGTGGTTCTTGAGCGCTGCCACCTGAATTTCATTGTCGAAATGGCCGATATTGCCAACGATCGCCATGTCCTTCATCTCGCGCATATGCTCGATGCGGATGACGTCCTTGTTGCCGGTGGTTGTGATAAAGATATCCGCCGTCGCCACCACATCTTCCAGCAGCACAACCTCATAGCCGTCCATAGCCGCCTGAAGCGCGCAGATCGGGTCAACCTCTGTCACCTTGACACGGGCACCCGCACCCGACAGCGACGCGGCAGAGCCCTTGCCAACATCGCCATAGCCCATGACGACGGCAACCTTGCCGGCCATCATCGTGTCGGTCGCCCGGCGGATCCCGTCCACAAGGCTTTCCTTGCAGCCGTATTTATTGTCGAATTTCGACTTGGTCACCGAGTCGTTGACGTTGATTGCCGGGAAGGGAAGCTGGCCGTTCTTGACCAGCTCATACAGACGATGCACGCCCGTCGTGGTCTCTTCCGAAACGCCTTTGATCTGATCGCGCATTTTGGTGAACCAGCCGGGGCTTGCCTCCATCCGCTTCTTGATCTGCGCCTTGATGGCCTCTTCCTCCTCGGAGGTCGGGACCGCGATCACATCTTCACCCGCTTCGGCGCGCGCCCCAAGCAGGATGTAGAGCGTCGCATCGCCACCATCGTCCAGGATAAGGTTCGGACCCTCGGGGAACATGAAGGATTTGTCGAGATAATCCCAATGCTCTTCAAGGGTCTGGCCCTTGATCGCGAAGACCGGCACGCCCGCCTCAGCGATGGCTGCGGCTGCGTGATCCTGGGTGGAAAAGATGTTGCACGACGCCCAGCGGACATCGGCGCCCAGCGCGACAAGCGTTTCAATCAGAACCGCCGTCTGGATCGTCATATGCAGCGAGCCTACGATGCGCGCGCCTTTCAATGGCTTGCTCTCGCCATATTCCTCGCGCAGAGCCATCAAACCCGGCATCTCCGTCTCGGCAATGTCGAGCTCCTTGCGGCCAAACGCGGCGAGAGAGATGTCTTTGACGGTGTAGTCCTGGGCCATATGGCGCTCCTGTAAATCATGCTGGAATAACTTGCTTTGGGGGCAGATAGCACTCTGTCCGGCTCTCGACAATCCATCTCGCAGATGGAAAGAAAACGTGACGCAGGGAGGATGGTATGAAACAGCCGCGCGCATGGCAAAGAATGCTCTCAGGCCGAAGGCTTGATCTGCTGGACCCGACACCCGTGGATATAGAGATCGAGGATATTGCGCATGGGCTGGCTTTTGTGGCGCGCTGGAACGGTCAGACCTTTGGGGACTACCCGTATTCGGTCGCCGAACATTCCGTTCTGGTAGAGCGGCTCTATTCCCAGGCTGCGCCACACGCCGCGGTCAAATGGCAACTCGCGGCGCTTTTACATGATGCGCCGGAATATGTGATCGGCGATATGATCAGCCCGGTGAAAGCAGCCGTCGGGCCGGGTTACAGCGCGCTGGATGACCGGCTGACTGCGGCGATCCATTTGCGCTTTGGCCTGCCCGCAACGATCCCCCTCAGCGTGAAACGCCAGATCAAACGGGCCGATAAGATCAGCGCCTGGGCTGAGGCCACGCAGATCGCAGGCTTTACCGAGGCTGAGGCGGACCGCTTCTTCGGAAAGCCGCCTTCGGGCGTAACGCTGCCCGACCTGGCCCCGCGCCCACCGATGCAGGTCAAGGCAGATTTCCTTGAGCGGTTCAACACGCTCTCGCAGGCCATATGATCCTACGCCCTGTTGAGCCCGTTGATGTCTCTGCCTTTGCTGAAATCCTGAATGAGGTAATTGTGGTGGGCGCCCAATCGGCGGAGCATGAGCCCGGGCTATTTTGCGAAGCTCATGGCAGCGTGCTCTGGCGCCTTTGACCCCGGCGCCGGATGATTACAGGGCGTGGCTTGCCGGTGATCCTGACCCAGCTTTCTCAATGCTGAGACCTTCCCACCTGCACGCATGGCCATATCGGGCCGACAAGATGGACGAGACCGATGATTTCGACAGGGGCTTGTCCTCGACCACCCGTGTTTGCGATCTGCAAGCAACGGACGTTCTGCAACTCGTCTGTGGCGATTGCAACAAAAGCTACATGGTGCCGCCCTATCAGCTATTTATATGGTTTCGGGCCCAGATGCTTTTGGTGGAGCTTCCTAAGCGTTTTCGCTGCAAAGCATGTGGCAAGCGTGGACGCGCACCCTGGTATGTTTATCGAGCAGAGCTGCTGTTGAACGAAGTTAGAGCGTCATGCGAAAAACCTGAATCACGTAACACTGCCTGAAATCAAA
>CAYGUB010000048.1:0-7519 GCA_964352845.1 uncultured Rhodobacterales bacterium
CTCCTTGAGCATCCGGATGCCCTCGTTGATGTAAGGGATGATGCAGCGATTGGCGTAGAAGAAGCGCGCATCATTGACCACGATAGGCGTCTTGCGGATCTGGCGCACATAATCGAGCGCCTTTGCCGTGGCGCGCTCGCCGGTCTGTTTGCCCTTGATGATCTCGACCAGCATCATGCGCTCGACCGGTGAGAAAAAGTGAATGCCGATGAATTGCTGAGGGTTATCGGAGGCTTTGGCCAGTTCCGTGATGGGCAGGGTGGAGGTATTGGTGGCGAAGATGCAATCGGGGCCGGTGACCTCTTGCACTTTCCTGGTGACCTCTGCCTTGATGGCGACATCCTCAAACACCGCCTCGACGATCAGATCGCAGGACTTGAGCGCTGCGTAATCAGTGGTCGCGGTAATCAGCGCCATCACCTTTGCCTTCTTCTCGGGCGTGGCCTTCTTGCGCGCGATGCCCTTGTCCATATAGGCCTCCGAATAGGCCCGGCCCTTATCGGCAGCCTCCTGTTTGGCGTCGATCAGCACGACTTCTATGCCTGCCATTGCAGAGACCAGCGCGATGCCCGCACCCATCATCCCTGCGCCGATCACGCCGACTTTCCTGACGCTTTCATCCGCAATATCGGGGCGCACCGCGCCTTTCTCCAGCGCCTCTTTGTTGATGAAAAGCGAGCGGATCATGTTGCCGGAACTTGGGTTCAGCAGCACATGGGTAAACCAGCGCGCCTCGATTTTCAGCGCTGTGTCAAAGGGCACCATCGCGCCTTCATAGACCGCCGAAAGCAGAGCCTTGGCAGCCGGGTAGACCCCTTGCGTCTTGCCGTTGACCATGGCTGAGGCACCCACGAACGTCATGAAACCGGCCGGGTGATAGGGCGCGCCGCCGGGCATCTTGTAGCCCTTTTCGTCCCATGGTTTGACAATCGCGGGCGCGGAGAGGACCCATTCCTTCGCTTTGGAAAGCAGCTCTGCCTCGGGCACGACCTCGTCGATGAGACCGGCTGCCTTGGCCCGCGCAGGATCGAGCATCTTGCCTTCCAGCAGAAACGGAGAGGCAGCCATCGCGCCCATCTTGCGCACCAGCCGCGTGGTGCCGCCCATGCCGGGGAAGATGCCGACCATGATTTCGGGCAGGCCGATCTTGGCCTTTGGATTATCGGCCACGAAGATGCGGTGACAGGCGAGAGGGATCTCAAAGCCGATGCCCAGACCTGTTCCCTGCATCGCGCAGGCAATCGGTTTGCCGCCCTTGTTCTTGTCATCCATGCCCGCCCGTTCGATCCGGCGCAGGATTGCGTGGCTGGCCATCAGCCCGTCCATGAGGCCCTGGGCAGGGTTGTCGCCCGCGCTTTCCTTCATGCGCGCGATGATGTTGAGATCCATCCCGCCCGCGAAGCTGCCCTCTTTGCCCGAGGTGATGATGATGCCTTTGACAGCATCATCCTCAAGCGCCTGAGTGACCAGACCGTCCAGCGCAACAAACCCTTCCTGATTCATGACATTCATCGATTTGCCGATTGTGTCCCAGGTGATTGTTGCGACACCATCGGCGTCAGTTGCCATTGTGAAATCGGTCATCGGCGTGTGTTCCTTTTCTGGATATCTCTGAGCGAAACAAGCGCTTCGCTGATTTTCGGCACATCATAGGGAAATTGCTGATTTGCGACCGAGTTGGTGACAGAGCGCATGCGCCACGTGGTCCCGGTTCGGTGAAGAATGTAGCGACTTGAGACCGGTCCGACCTTGATCTCGCCTTTGCTGGAAAGGGTCGTCTGGTGATAGCCGCAGATCTCGGTCGGGCTGAGGAATTCAGCGTGATCGGCTTTGCGGATGACGGTGTCGACCTTATGGTCGGCAATCAGTTTGGCGAACATCTCAAAGAATGGCTGCACGTCGGCGGGACCGCTGATGATGTCATCGAAATTGTCGATATGAACGCTATGGGGGAAGTCGCATAATGCGCACCAGCCCTCGAAATCATGCGAGATATTGGTTGCGGTCAGGGCGTCGAGATAGGACTGGTAGATGCTCAGCGGCGTCGCGTTGAGCGCGGCAAGCTCCCTTTTCGGATCATGTCTCGACAGTCTTGGGTGATGGGTGACATCCACCTTGGGGCTGGCGATGGGCCAGCTTGCATTCTCCAGCCCGCTGCGGACGACGGAGCTGCGCCAGATACCGTCCTTGCGCACCAGCACCATGCGGTTCTGGTAGGAGGGCACCAGGCTGATGGCATCCTTGAGCGTATGGGTGACGTGCTGGCCCTCTATGCAGTCCTCAGTCAGAAATTCAGCTTCCGAGACGAGGCGGATGTAATTATTAGCCCCCATCCCCTTGATACTTTTGTGAAACAGCGTTGCGCATTCGGCCAGATCAGCCTGCGTTTCGATCACGAAATCCTCGGTCTGGGTCACGATGCGGACCGGCATGGTGTGGCCTGCGATCAGCGCGTCGATATCGCCAGACAGGACGGCCTCCGACAGTCTGTCAAGGTGATCTTGATAGATGCACTTGGCCGTCAGCGCGAGATCCTGATATGGTGTGCACTTATTCAATGGGTGCGCCGTCGCGGGTTGTGAAGGTGAACACGCCGTCTTCGATTTCGACCTTCATGTCGACATCACTGTAAAAGCCGCGCTCGGATTTGGTATGGGTGCCGACAACCACGAAGCGCCCCGGCGCGCCCGAGCGGTTGACGATGTGGTGGCCATTGGGATCACCGGCCGGGAAAGCGGCGCAATCGCCTGGCAAAAGCTCGGTCTCGCCGTGGTCATCAATCAGTGTCAACTGGCCTTCCGTGACCACCAGAAATTCGTCCTGATGCATATGCCAGTGGCGCAGGGACGACAACGCCCCGGGCGCCAGCGTCACCAGATTGGCCCCGAACTGGGTCAGGCCCGCAGGTTGGCCCAGCCTTTTTTGCGACCGCCCCTCCATCTTGAAGGCATGTGATTTCGGATAGGGAGAGCCCGTTATGTCGGCTATTGCGTTCATATCAATCTTTGGCATCAGGCTACCTCACAAGGCTACTGGTTCAGGTCAAATCGTCGTCATCATTCCGGTTACGCGCGATCGCACGTCCCGCGCCCGTCTTTGAATCCACTGCGTATTTCCCCGATGTGATCATCCAAAGCCCGTTGATTTTCTTCAGCGTGGAGAAGACCGGGTAAGGCTCTGTCAGGCGGGTGCCATTGCGCATCAGATGCGATAGATGCGTGGCCGCAATGGTCGTATCGCTCTTGTATTCCGCAGCGATGCATTCCCGGATCAGATCGGTCACACCGAGCGAGTCGTGATAGCTGCACATGCTCCGAAACAGATCGTGGAGCTGTCTGCGGGTGCTGACCAAAGACTTGCCATCAAAGGTCTCAAACTCATGGGGCAGAAGGAAGACGGATGCAAAGGGATCGAAGTCATGCGTCATCAGTGCCTTGCCGGTGATATCCAGCAAGGTCTGTGACACGGCACATGGCTTGGTTTGCGTCTGCGTGTTCAAGATTGTTCAGACCCTCTCGATAATGGTGGCGGCCCCCATGCCGGAGGCGACACAGAGCGTGGCGAGACCTACTTCGCGGTCGCTACGCTCCATCTCATCAAGCAGCGTGCCGATGATGATCGCGCCCGTAGCCCCCAACGGATGACCCATAGCGATGGAGCCGCCATTGACGTTTACCTTGCTGTCATCAAGATCAAAGGCCTGCATGAAGCGCAGCACCACGGAGGCAAAGGCCTCGTTGACCTCAAACAGATCTATGTCGTTGATCTTCATCCGGGCAGTTTTGAGGATATGTTCCGTGACCGGGACGGGGCCCGTCAACATGATCGTGGGATCCGTGCCGATCTTGGCCGTGGACCGGATCCTGGCGCGTGGGGTAAGCCCGTGTTTCTTGCCAAAGGCTTTGGAGCCGATCAGAACCGCCGCAGAGCCATCGACGATGCCGCTGGAATTGCCTGCATGGTGAATGTGGTTTATCTTCTCCAGATGCGGGTATTTCATCAAGGCGACCTTGTCGAAGCCGGGCATGACCTCGCCCATCGCCTGAAAGGCGGGGTTCAGACTGCCAAGCGACTGCATATCGGTCTGCGGGCGCATATATTCGTCATGGCTGAGGATCTCGAGCCCGTTCTGGTCGCGGATCGTGACGATGGATTTCTCGAACCGGTTCTCGTCCCAGGCCGCTTTGGCGCGTCTTTGGCTTTCGACGCCAAGTTGATCGGCCTGGTCCCGGCTGAAGCCGTATTCCGTGGCGATGATATCGGCAGAGATGCCCTGCGGGACAAAATAGGTCTCCATCGCGATGCTGGGATCAACCGCGATGGCCGCACCGTCACTGCCCATTGGCACGCGGCCCATCATCTCGACCCCGCCTGCAATATAGCCGGCCCCAGCGCCCGCCTTGACCTGATTGGCCGCGAGGTTCACGGCCTCCATACCGGAGGCGCAGAAGCGGTTGATGGACAGCCCCGGGATCCTTTCGTCCAGATCGGAGGCCAGAACAGCAGTGCGCGCAAGACAGCCGCCTTGCTCCATCACTTGCGTGGCATTGCCCCAGATCACATCCTCGACCGCGTGGCCCTCCAGCCCGTTGCGCGCTTTCACGGCATTGAGAATTTGCGCGGACAGGCGGGCCGCTGTCACCTCATGCAACGCGCCATCCTTTCGGCCCTTGCCGCGCGGAGACCGGACAGCGTCATAGATAAAGGCATCAGCCATTGGGAATTTCCTCCAGAAGATTCAGGATGCCGATCCAGGCCAGCACGCTACACATGATCGCGCCAACCCCGAGCGGGAGTTTGAATTGGACCAGCGGCCCAAGCCACTCGCCGGAATTGAGTTTCAGACCGACCAGCACGGCGGCACCGCCAAGCGCCGGCAGCCCCAGGCCGTAAAGCCCGGCCATCAACAACATGCCAAAGGCGCACCAGGCGCAAAACATCGCAATCGCGCTGCCAAATTTATCCTCTGTCGCTGAGGCAGGCACCCGTAGCAAGGCGAGTGTAAGCCCGCAAAGCAACATTCCCAAGACAAACGCGGACACAATCATGCGAGCCCCCCGGAGCGCCTAGCCGCAGGAGCAGCCACCGCACTCACAAGATGCGCAGTCACAGCCGCCAAAGCCGATATCGCCGTCACAGGGATTGATGTCGCATCCCTTTGAGGCACCGGCGCGCGCGCCGCCTGCGGGAGCGCATAAACCAGAGCCTGCGCCGGAACAGCAGTCGCAGGCGTTGCAGAAGCGATTGCGTTGCCTGCGGCGGTGTTCCCGCCCTGTGTGTTCGGCCTCGTCCAATTGCGCATGCTCTTTGCGGCAGATACATTTGGCGCGGATTTCCGCATAGGCCGCCCGGCAGTCACGCAGCCTCTGGCGGATGGCCGGGGCGGCCTGCCATAGCCCCTTGTCGCGGATCGCGTGTTTGGCAAAGCCTGAACAGCCCGTGCCACCGTGATGGAGCGAATAGGCGCAGCGAAACCCTTTGCGGGGCGAGAGATATCGCTGATATCCCCAGATCGCGCCAAGTGCCAATTTGCTGAGCATGATCCCTCCGCTACGTGACGTGCGGCGCGTGTATCCTTCACAAAGATGGCATAGTTAAGGCTCATTGCGGCAAAGCCCTTTGCATCAGATCATACGGGTGTTTCCATCCGGGCGTGTCGCTGATCCGGGTGAGCCAGGCGTCGATATGGGGCCAGGCGGCGCGTTCGAACCCGAAGGGCTCGGGGTAGTAGAGATAGCCGCAGCAGGAAATATCGGCGATTGTCAGGCGATCTTCCACAAGCCAGTCGCGCCCTGCAAGCGTGTCATCAAGGGTCTGATAGGCCGCTTTCAGGCGTCCCTGCATGAAGGGGATGACCGCATCAGGGCGTTTGTCTTCAGGCAGGAAGTTCATCAGAAAACGTGTCATCCCGGCCTGACTGGACATCTTGTGATTGTCCCACAGCACCCAGCGCAACACCTCGCGGCGCGCCTCAGGGGTGGAGCCGGTCAGCTTGCCCGACAGCTGAACCGCGTAGTCCTGAATGGCGCCGGATTGGCTGAGCGTGTAGTCGTGATCCGTATCGACCAGCACCGGAACTTCGCCCATCGCGTTGATCTGTTTGAACGCCTCACCACGCGCCTCTCCCTTGAAGAAATCGACAAACACAGGCTCCCAGTCCAGCCCCGAAAGCTCCAGCGTCAGGGCGGCTTTATAGGCGTTACCGGATTCACCGAAGCAGTAGAGCTTTAACACCATCTCGCGTTCGTCCTTCTGTTTGGCTGTCGATGAAATTCCGTGCTGCTTTCGCTACATTTGCTGCCGGGTCGCTTGGGTCAATGCCCATTGCACCGGATCGGCGTCGTTCCGCTGCGGCAACGGCTATTTTTTCCGCGCCTCAAGCTCCGAGTTGAAGATTTGCAGGCGGTGGGTCAGGTTTTCCTCATTCATGACCGATGAGAAGTTCTCGAACAGAAAAGACAGCGCTTCGCCTTCGATCAGGCCGGCTTCGGCGCTGAATTTCTTGAGCCTGCGCCAGGCATCCTCGGTCATGGCGATATTGACGCGGCGGGTCAGTTTGAGGCGTTTGGGCATGGGTCGCTCCGATCAAATGCCCCGGCAGTTTCGCCGGGGCTTCAGCTCGTTTTAGAAGTTTGCCGCCTTGAGCGCCATCACCGGCTCCGCACCGGATTCGATGCGCGCGAGATGCATGGAGGTCGATGGCAGCTGGCGCGCCATGTAATAGCGCCCGGTGGCCAGTTTGGTCTCATAAAACTCCGTGTCCGACGCGCCCTGCGCAAGCGCGCTCAGCGCGGCTTTCGCCATACGCGCCCACATCAGGCCAAGGCAGACATGGCCCATCATATGCATGAAATCATAGGAGCCCGCCAACGCGTTATTGGGGTTCTTCATGCCGTTTTGCATGAAATACATCCCGGCAGCCTGAAGGTCCTTGGAGGCCTTTTTCAGCGGCTCGACAAACTCTGCCATGCCCTCGACATCTCCATTCTCCTTGCAGAAGGTTTTGATCATGTCAA
Source organism: uncultured Rhodobacterales bacterium (assembly GCA_964352845.1). Taxonomy (GTDB): domain Bacteria; phylum Pseudomonadota; class Alphaproteobacteria; order Rhodobacterales; family Rhodobacteraceae; genus Litoreibacter. The sequence continues at coordinate 7,017 of CAYGUB010000048.1, forward strand.
AAAACGCCATGACATGCTTGCCGCCATCCTGCGCCAGCTTGCGGCCCACCAGATCAAGCGCCTGCACGCCATTTGCACCTTCATAAATCATCGCGATCCGGGCATCACGGGCAAATTGGGACATCCCCCATTCCTCAATGTAGCCGTGCCCGCCATAGACCTGCTGGGCTGCGGTGGCATATTCAAAGCCCTTATCGGTCAGAAATCCCTTGATCACAGGTGTCATCAGCGAGATCAGACCATCCGCCGCCTCATCCCCGGCAATATGGGCCTTGTCGATCAGATGGGCGCCCCAGAAGGTGAAGGCCCGCGCGCCTTCGACAAAGCTTTTCTGGTCCATCAGGTTGCGCCGGATATCGGGATGCACGATCAACGGATCGGCGGGCCCGTCAGGGTTTTTCGCCCCCGTCACATCGCGGCCCTGAAGGCGGTCATTCGCGTAAGCAACCGCGTTCTCATAAGCGACGGCTGCCTGGCTGTAGCCTTGCAGACCGACGCCGATA
>CAYGUB010000048.1:7529-12641 GCA_964352845.1 uncultured Rhodobacterales bacterium
GCCCACACCCAGACGGGCCTCGTTCATCATGGTGAACATCGCCCGCATCCCCTTATGCTCTGTGCCGATCAGATAGCCCGTGGCCTCATCATAATTCATCACGCAGGTAGAGTTTCCGTGGATGCCCATCTTTTCTTCGATCGAGCCCACGGCCACGGCGTTGCGCGCGCCCAGAGAGCCGTCCTCATTGACCAGGAACTTGGGTACAATGAACAGCGACACGCCTTTGATGCCTTCGGGTCCGCCTTCGATCTTGGCCAGCACAAGATGGATGATATTCTCCGCCATATCGTGCTCACCTGCCGAGATGAAGATCTTCTGGCCGGTAATCTTGTAGGTCCCGTCATCCTGCGGGGCGGCCTTGGTGCGCATGAGCCCCAGATCAGTGCCGCAATGCGGCTCCGTCAGGTTCATCGTGCCGGTCCACTCACAGCTGACCATCTTGGGCAGATAGGTGGCCTTTTGCTCTTCCGATCCATGCACATGGATCGCCGAATAGGCCCCATGCGTGAGACCTTGATACATGTTAAACGCCATATTGGCCGAGCAGAACATCTCGCCCACGGCAATGCCCATGATGTAGGGCAGACCTTGCCCGCCATAATCCGGGCTGCAATCGAGGGCCGTCCAGCCCCCTTGCTTCATTTGCTCGAAGGCCTCGGAAAATCCTGTCGGCGTGCGCACAACGCCATTTTCCAACACGCAGCCTTCGGTATCTCCAACCACATTGAGCGGTTGCAGAACTTCGGACGATATCTTGCCCGCCTCCTCAAGGATCGCGGCGGTGAAGTCGCGATCCAACTCGTTATAGCCCTCAATTGACTGTTCCGAGACGTTCAACAAATCGTGCAAAACGAACTGCATATCTTTGGTCGGGGCGGTGTAGCTGGGCATTTCTATCCTCCGAAATCAATCATCAGGTTTGTGGTCAGCCGGCGGCTGCGGCGGTCGGTTTTCTGAGCGATGACAACATGCGTTCTCCCCAACGCAGCTGCTCCTGCAACTCCAGAATTGCGCCATTGAGCTCATCACGTTCGCGCAGCATGGCCGCAAGACGTCGCTGCGCAATCTCGTAGGTCTTGGACAATTGTGTGACCTGCTGGTCGCCAAGGTGATACAGGTCGAGCAATTGGCGGATCTCTTCCAGACTGAACCCAAACCGCTTGCCGCGCAGGATAAGTTTCAGCCGGGCCCGGTCACTTTTGGTAAACAGACGTTTCTGACCCTCGCGGATCGGGAAAAGAAGCTCTTTGGATTCGTAGAACCGCAGCGTTCGCGGCGTTACTCCAAATGCATCACACATTTCTCGTATCGTCATTTTTTCATCAGTCATCGTTTCGTCCTCCAATCGTGTTGACTGGTCGGACATGTTGGAAGCTCCATAAACCATACAAGCTTTGTTGACGCTTACGTAATTGTAACGTCACGTCAAACACTGGTTGACGTAATGTCTCGAAAGGTAAGGTGGGGTCGGGCGAAATAAAGTTCCGTTCAAAGCGCTTTGGTTTACGGGGAAGGAATCTCCGGATTTCCCCATAAAAATATGGGCGGAACCGCCTTCAAAGCTGGGTTGTTTCAAAGCCCCTTGGCAGTTTCATCGCGCAGCGCCTGAAGCTCTGAGATAGCCTCATCCAGCTGGTCCCGGCGCGACTGAAGTTCCTTCAATTGTGCGTCAGCATGTTCGATCCAGGTCTTCATCTGCAAAGTGTTGGAGGGGTCCTTGTCGTAGAGATCGAGCCATTGACGGATATCTTCCAGGCTGAAACCGAACCTGCGCCCGCGCATGATCAGCTTCATGCGGGCGACATCGCGCGGCTTATAATGACGCGAACGCCCCTCACGCTGCGGATTGAGCAGTTCAATATATTCATAATAGCGAAGGGTGCGCGGCGTGACATCGAACCGTTCGCACATCTCTTTGAAGGATAGAAGTGTGTCGGACATTTGCTGAGCCATAGGATCTTTCTCTAACCACAAATAGACTAGCACCACTTGCGGGCGCAAACCAAGTCAGACAGTCTGCGCAGGAGCAAGACAGGCTCGGCACCGCGCAGCGGACAGTCCGGACACGAAAGTAGTATTGTATATGGCTGACAAAAAGCGATTGAAAAATGTGCAGCAATTTACGGAAAACCTGCCGCATTCCCATGCGCTGAACATGCAGGTGGTCGAGGTGGGAGAGGGGCGCACAGCAATCTCCATGCCCTATGATCCGCGCTTTGTGGGTGATCCCGAGACGGGCGTGATTCATGGTGGGGCAGTCTCAGCCCTGATGGATACCTGCAGCGGTGCGGCGGTGATGAGCCATCCCGAGATGGCGGGGCTGACCGCTACGCTGGATCTGCGCATTGACTATATGCGGGCCGCAACGCCGCAGCAGACGATTACGGCACGGGCCGAATGCTATCATGTCACCCGCTCCGTGGCCTTCGTACGCGCAACGGCCTATGACGAGGATATCTCACGCCCCGTCGCCGCCGCCACGGGCGCCTTCACCTTTCAACGGGCAAAAGGGGGCAAGTGATGGCATTTCAGAAACCGGAACCGGTCCAGCAGGTCAAACGCCGCCGGGACGACGCGCTCAGCCAGTTGGTGGAAGGGGTGCCCTATATCCAGTATCTCGGCGTGCGGTTTGACCGGCGGGGGGATGAGCTGACGGCCGTGCTGCCGTTCCGCGACGATCTGATCGGCAACCCGATGCTGCCAGCCATTCACGGAGGCGTCACAGCCGCCTTTCTGGAGATCACCGCGATTGTGGAGCTGACTTGGACATCCAACTGGTCCGATCTTGAGGCGGGCAAGATCGCGATGCCGTTGCGATTGCCCAAGACGATCGATTTCACCATAGATTATCTGCGCTCCGGGCTGCCGCGCGATGCCTATGCGCGGGCGCGGGTCAATCGGGCGGGACGGCGCTATGGCTCTGTGCATGTGGAAGCGTGGCAGGATAATCGTACCCGGCTCTTCGCGCAGGCCACAGGGCATTTCCTGATGCCCGAGGAGGGGCCCGCCGACTGATGGCGGACCATTTGAGCGACGGGTTGAGCCCCGGATTAAGCCACGGGTTGGGCCACAAGCGCGTCCTCAACGTGGCCATTCCGATCATGCTGTCCAATGCGACCGTTCCGATCCTCGGCGCGGTTGATACAGGCGTTGTGGGCCAGTTGGGCGAGGCCGCACCGATTGGCGCGGTCGGGATCGGCGCGATCATCCTGACGGGCATCTACTGGATCTTCGGTTTCCTGCGCATGGGCACGGTCGGGCTGACCTCTCAGGCGCATGGGGCGGGGCGCAGCGGCGAGGTGGCGGTGATGCTCAGCCGTGCACTTCTGGTGGGGTTTGGCGCAGGGATTGCGATCATTGCGCTGCAGCTTTGGCTTTTTGCGGGCGCGTTTTGGGTCTCGCCCGCCTCCGCGCAGGTTGAGGCGCTGGCGCGCGACTATATGCAGATCCGCATCTGGTCGGCCCCTGCGGCCATAGCACTATACGGGATCACTGGCTGGCTTATCGCGCTGGAGCGGACGGGGGCTGTGTTTGCGGTGCAGCTTTGGATGAACGGGCTCAACATCATGCTCGATCTGGTCTTTGTGCTGGGGCTTGGCTGGGGGGTCGAAGGGGTCGCGCTGGCCACGGCTATCGCGGAATGGAGCGGTTTGGCCTTGGGCCTGTGGCTGTGTCGCAGCGCATTTGCCCATCCCGCCTGGCGCGACCCGGTGCGGGTTTTCGACGCGCCGCAGCTCAGGCGCATGGGGCTGGTCAATCTCGACATCCTGATCCGCTCGCTCTTGCTGCAACTGGCCTTCATCTCCTTCCTGTTCTTCGGGGCCGATCTGGGCGATGTCACCTTGGCTGCAAATCAGATCCTGCTGCAATTTCTCAGCATCACCGCCTTCGCGCTGGACGGGTTTGCCTTCGCGGCCGAGACGCTTGTGGGGCAGGCGGTGGGCGCGAAGGATCGCGCGCGGCTCAGGCGCAGCGCGTGGCTCAGCGCGCTTTGGGGCGGGGCGCTCAGTCTGGTGATGGTGCTGTTTTTTGCGCTGTTTGGCGCGATCATCATCGATCTGATGGCCACGGCCCCGCAGGTCCGTATAGAGGCGCGGCTTTTTCTGCCCTATGTGCTGATCGCCCCGCTGGCCGGGATTGCGGCCTTCATGCTGGACGGTATTTTCATCGGCGCGACCCGCACGCAGGATATGCGCAACATGATGCTGGTCTCTTTTGTGGCCTATGCCGCGCTGCTGGCTGTGCTGTTTCCAGCCTTCGGCAATCACGGGCTCTGGGCGAGCCTTCTGGCCTTCCTTGCTATCCGCGGGGTCACGCTGGGACTGCGATATCCCGCGCTGGAGCGGGCAATCTAGAGCCAGCTTTCCCTATCGAGACCCACGGCCTGCGTAACGTGGTCAAGCCCGTCGCGTGCCAGCAGATCATCCAGCCCGCGCGCGATATCAGCGGCAAGCGACAGCCCCGAATAGACCATCGCCGTATAGAGCTGGACCGCGCTGGCCCCGGCGCGGATCTTGGCGTAGGCCTGTTTGGCCGAACCCACGCCGCCGACGCCGATCAGGGGCAGATCGGTGCGGACCGAGAGCTTGGCCAGAACGCGTGTCGACATCTCAAAGAGCGGTGCGCCGGATAGCCCGCCTGCCTGTGCCCGGCGCGCGCCCGACAGCCCGTCGCGCGTGACGGTTGTGTTTGTGGCGATGATCCCGCTGATCCCGCTTTGATCGGCAGTCCGCGCGATCTGATCGAGCGCTGCGTCATCAAGATCAGGGGCAATTTTGAGAAAAACCGGCACGGGCCGCTGCAGCCGGTCGCGCGCCTCCATTACGCCCGCGAGCAGGGCGCTGAGCGCCGCAGGCCCCTGAAGATCGCGCAGCGCCTCGGTATTGGGGGAGGAGACATTGACCGTAGCAAAGGCGATATGCGGCCCGGCATGGGCCAGAACAATGGCAAAATCGGCCGCGCGGTCGGCTGCGTCTTTATTGGCGCCAAGGTTGAGACCCACGGGAATATGGGTTGTCGCACGCGCCAGGCGCCCGGAGATCTCGACCATGCCGTCATTATTGAACCCAAAGCGGTTAATGACGGCGCGATCCTCGTGCAGCCGAAACA
>CAYGUB010000048.1:12651-14228 GCA_964352845.1 uncultured Rhodobacterales bacterium
CTTTGGATTTCCGGGCTGGGGGCGCGGGGTTGCGGCGCCGACTTCCAGAAACCCAAAGCCGGCCCGGGCGAGCTCGTCCACGGCCTCGGCATTCTTGTCAAAACCCGCAGCAAGCCCGACGGGGTTGCGCAGCGCCATACCGCAAAGCGTGCATGCCAGCCGCCGCGAGGTGACAGGGCCGGGCAGGGGGGCAAGCCCCAATCTCAAGGCGCGCAGGGACAGTCCATGGGCGCGCTCCGGATCAAGCCGGTGCAAAAGCGGCAGGCCCAGGCGTTCGAGCAGGCTCACAGATGACCATCGGGGAAGACATGCGCCGCCCCATCCCAGGGCAGGCGCGCATGTCCCACGACCTCGGTGAGCATCCAGTCACGGTAGAGATGGGGGAACTCTGCCCCGCCGCGCGAGACCTCCCATCTTAGACTGTCGCGCAGCCCGCGCGCATCGCCCCAGACCAGCATCAGATCGTCTTGCCCGGCGAAATGCCTGGCGGCTGTTTCAACCATCTGATCGGCGGTCGAGAAGTGAATGAACCCATCGGAGAGGTCGACCTCCGAGCCTGCGAAATAGCCATTGTCCTGAAACGCTGACCATTCCGCGACGGTCATTATTTTGTAAATCATCTCACACCCCCTCCATTGCCCGGATTTTCATCATGCATTGCGGAAACCCAAATGGCGTCTTTGACAGCCGGGCGCAATTGGATAAGTCTTGGGAGAGCATAGCAAGGGGGATTTCCAAATGCTGAAAAGAGTTTTGATGAGCGGCGCCGCGCTGACATTGAGCGCAGGTCTGGCGCAAGCCGACTATTCCTTGACGATCCTGCACACCAATGACTTCCATGCCCGGTTCGAGCCGATCTCGAGATTTGATTCCGGCTGTTCGGTGGAAGATAATGATGCCGGCGAGTGCTTTGGCGGCTCGGCGCGGCTGGTCACGGCGGTGCGCGAGGCGCGGGCGCGGTCGAACAATTCGATCCTGGTTGACGGTGGCGATCAGTTCCAAGGCACATTGTTCTACACCTATTACAAAGGCCAGTTGACCGCCGAGATGATGAACAAGCTCGGCTATGACGGGATGACGGTGGGCAATCACGAATTTGACGATGGCCCGGAGGTTCTGCGCGGCTTCATGGATGCGGTCGATTTTCCGGTGCTGATGAGCAATGCCGATGTCTCTGCCGAGCCTGCTTTGGCCGATGTGCTGCAGAAATCGACGGTGATCGAGCGGGGCGGTGAAAAGATCGGTCTGATTGGCCTGACGCCGCAGGATACCGATGAGCTGGCCTCGCCCGGTGACAATATCACCTTCTCCGATCCGTCCGAGGCGGTACAGGCGGAGGTCGACAAGCTGACATCCGAGGGTGTCAACAAGATCATCGTGCTGAGCCATTCCAGCTACCGGGTCGATCAGATTGTGGCGGAAAACACGACGGGCGTCGATGTGATTGTGGGCGGGCATTCCAACACGCTTCTGGGTGATATGGACGGTGCGGCGGGGCCTTATCCGACCATGGTCAACGGCGTGGCGATTGTTCAGGCCTATGCCTATGGCAAGTTTCTGGGCGAGTTGAATGTGAG
>CAYGUB010000049.1:0-14192 GCA_964352845.1 uncultured Rhodobacterales bacterium
CAAGATGCCCAAACTCACCCGCCGCCGCACCCTTCTGACCGGCGCCGCCAGCCAGCGGCGGGCCCGGTCGCCCATCAGCGCGCCTGCGCGTTGGGCTGCCGCTGTGATCGGAGCCAGCGACAGCGCGGCGGCGCCGGTCAGAAGGGTGCGGCGGCGGGTGAGTTTGGGCATCTTGTCCATGGCGGGTCCTCCGGGCGATGAGACATGATGATAACATGGCTCGGCGCGAGCGCCGAGGCGGCTGCCGGGACAGCGTCCCGTCACAGCTTGGGCGCGTGGACAGGCGGCGTCACGCCCTGATCGCGCAGCCCCTCGCGTTTGAGCACATGTTCGCGCCAGGTGTTGAACAGCACCGAGCTGAGGATCACCAGCCCGCCCAGGATCACCCATGCGTCGATGGCCTCGCCGAAGACCAGAAACCCCAGCAGCACCGCCCAGACCAATTGCAGAAAGGTCACAGGCTGCGTGACGGTGACGGGGGCCGCCGCGAAGGCGAGTGTCATTGTGTAATGTCCCGCTGTGGCCAGACAGGCCAGCACGAACATCCAGCCGATCTGCGGCCAGCTCGGTGTCACCCAGACAGCCCAGGCCATGGGCGCCAGACCGATGGTCACGGTGATCGACAGCATGCCCACGACCACCAGCGCATTGACCTCGCCCGACATGATCTTGGCGATCAGGTAAGAGCCTGCGAAGAGCAGCGCTGTAAAGAGCATGGCGATATGGCCCGAGGAGAGTTCCCGGAAGCCCGGGCGCAGGATGATCAGCGCGCCGATCAGCGCGACAATGACCGCCGCGATCCGGCGCATTGCGAGCTTCTCGCCCAGAAAAACGACTGCGCCTATGGCGACATAGACCGGCGCAAGGTAATTCATGGCCGTGACTTCCGCGATGGAAATCCGGGTCATGGCGAAAAACCAAAGCGTGACGCCAAGGCTGTGGACCACCCCGCGCAGCCCGAAAAGCCACAGCGCCCGGGGCGACAGATGCGCATCCAGAATGGGTCGGATCATCGGGATCAGGAAGACAAGCCCCAGCAGATAGCGGATGAAGGCCGCCTGAGCTGCCGGAAGCCCGTCGCCCACATGTTTGACGACAGCCGTGACCCCGACGAATAAAAGCCCGGTCACAAACATCCAGAATATACCGATAACCGGTCGGTGCTCTTGCGCGTTCATGGCGCGACCAGACACTGAGCCCGGGCCAAGCGCAAGCCCCGACTGCCTTGCACGCCCGCTCAGACGTAAGTCAGCAGGCTGAAGGCGATGGCCCACATGATGGCGCCGATGATGAAATCGAGCACTTGCCATGCGCGCGCCCGGGCAAATAGCGGCGCAAGCAGGCGGGCGCCATAACCGAGCCCGAAGAAGAAGACGAAAGAGGCGCAGATCGCGCCGATCCCGAAGATCAGACGCTGTGCGCCGTATTGCGAGGCGACCGAGCCCAGCAGAACGACCGTATCAAGATAGACATGCGGGTTGAGCCAGGCGAGCGCAAGGCTTGTCAGGATCGCAATCTTCGGGCTGCCCGAGCTTTCGCCGTCTGTTGCCAGCCTTTGTCCGCCGCGAAGCGAGGAGCGGAAGGCGATCAGCCCGTAGACGAACAGAAACAGCGCGCCTGCGTAGCGCATGGCGGTAGAAAACCAGGGAAAGGCGGTTGTCAGGGCGCCCATCCCGAACACGCCAAGCAGGATCAGGATGGCATCCGAGACCGCGCAGGTCAGGCAGACCCAGAACACATGTTCACGCCGCAATCCCTGCCGCAGCACGAATGCGTTTTGCGAGCCTATCGCAAGTATCAGGGAAAAACCCAGCCAAAACCCTGCGACGGCGGCGCCTAACATCGCACCACCCACGCAGGCGCGATACACGCACCCAACACCTAGCCTACTCCCGGATCAAAAATCCAATGCCCCGGCCACTTGTTAACCTTTGAGCGTATGGCACGATATTAATAATCGCTAATTGACCATTAGCAGAACTGATTTGAGCGGTCATTTGCGTGGCGCAGGTCGGTTTTTGCCCGAGGGGGCGCGTGGGATCAAAGTTGCGCGAGCACCTCGTCGGAGGCCTCGAAATTCGCCGTGACGCTCTGGATATCGTCATCATCTTCCAGTGCGTCCATCAGCTTCATCAGCTTTTGCATGCCTTCGAGATCCAGCTCGGTCGTGGTGGTGGGCTTCCAGATCAGCTTGGCGCTTTCGCTTTCGCCAAGCTCGGCCTCCAGCGCGTTGGAGACGTCATTGAGGTCGGTATCGGCACAAAAGATGACATGGCCCTCATCGGAGCTCTCGACATCCTCGGCGCCGGCCTCGATTGCGGCCATCATCACTGTGTCGGCGTCACCCACATCGGCGGGGTAGCTGACCGCGCCCTTGCGCTCGAACATGAAGCCTACCGATCCCGTCTCACCCAGATTGCCGCCATTCTTGGAGAAGGTCGAGCGCACGGTCGAGGCCGTGCGGTTGCGGTTGTCGGTCATCGCCTCCACGATCACCGCGACGCCGCCCGGCCCGTAGCCTTCATAGCGGATCTCGTCGTAATTCTCGGCATCGCCGCCTTGCGATTTCTTGATCGCGCGGTCGATGACGTCCTTGGGCATGGATTGCGATTTGGCCTCCTTGACGGCCAGACGCAGGCGCGGGTTCTTGTCGGGGTCAGGATCGCCCATTTTTGCGGCGACGGTGATCTCCTTGGCAAGTTTGGAGAACAGCTTGGAGCGCAGCTTGTCCTGCCGTCCCTTACGGTGCTGAATATTTGCCCATTTCGAGTGGCCTGCCATGTCACAATCTCCCGCTTCGCTAGATGGGCCACATGGCCCGGTATTCTGACCTGTTCTCTTAAACAGCACGAAAAAAAGAGGCAATCCCGCACAGGCAATCCCGGGCCCATCTGTGCGGCCATCCCGGCCCTGCCGACAGTGGGGTGACGCCGCCAGCCAGTCGCGCTAGATGTGGCGGATGACACAAGACCAGATCATTCTCTTTTGCCTGTTCGGCGCTGTTTTCGCGATGTTGCTTTGGGGGCGGTATCGCTATGATCTCGTGGCTTTCACGGCGCTTATGCTGGGGGTGGTGCTGGGCGTTGTCCCCACCAAGGAGGCGTTTTCCGGCTTCGGGCACCCGGCCACGTTGATCGTGGCGCTGGTGCTGGTGGTCTCCGCCGGGCTGGTGCGATCGGGTGCCGTGTTTTTGATCACGCGCACCCTGGTTGATTCTGCGCGTGCGCTGGGGGCGCATATTGCGCTGATGGGGCTGATCGGCGGGGTTTTGTCGGCATTTATGAACAATGTCGCCGCTTTGGCGTTGCTGATGCCCGTCGATATCCAGACTGCGCGCAAGGCCGGGCGTGCGCCGGGGCTCAGCCTGATGCCTCTGAGCTTTGCGACCATTCTGGGCGGTATGGCCACGCTGATCGGGACGCCCCCCAATATCATTATCGCCTCGATCCGCGAAGAAAGCCTGGGCGAGCCCTTTGCGATGTTTGATTTCGCGCCGGTGGGGGCTGTAACGGCGATTGTCGGGCTGGCTTTCGTGGCGTTGATCGGCTGGCGGTTCATTCCCTTGCAGGAGGATAGCGGCGGCTCGGGCGATCCGATGGATGACTATGCCGAATATATCGCCGAGCTGACCGTGCCCGAAGGCTCCAAGCTGATCGGCAAGCGTGTCGGTGAGCTGTTTGACGATGCCGACAAGGCCGATGTCGCGATCCTGGGGCTTGTGCGGGGCGGCAAGCGGCGGTTCGGCACGGCGCAGAACGCGACGCTGGAGGCATCGGACGCGCTGGTGCTGGAGGCCACGCCAGATGCGCTGGACGAGTTCCGCGCGGCGCTCAGCCTTGATTTTGCCGATCCCGACCGGGAAACGCGCCTGCGCGCCGAGGGTGACGGGCTGACGATCATCGAGGTCGTGGTGACCGAGCAGGCCCGCATCAATGGCAAGACCGCCCAAAGCGTGGGGCTGTCCTGGCGCAGGCGCGCGGTGCTGATGGGCATCTCGCGGCGTGGCACGAAGATCAAGGCGCAGGTCCGCAAAACCACCATCGAGACGGGCGACATCCTGCTGTTGCTGGTCCCGCAAGACAGCGAGGCCGATATAACCGAATGGCTTGGCTGCCTGCCACTGGCAGATCGCGGGCTTGCGGTCACCGAAGACAAGAAAGTCTGGCTGGCCATAGCACTGTTTGCCGGTGCGGTTGCTGCGGCAAGCTTCGGGCTGATCTATCTGCCGGTGGCCCTTGGCCTGGTGGTTGTGGCTTTTGTCCTGACCCGGATCGTGCCGCTTTCGGAGTTATACACCCATATCGAGTGGCCGGTGGTGGTTTTGCTGGGCTCCATGATCCCGCTGGGCGCGGCCCTGGAGACCTCCGGCGGGACCGAGCTGATCGCGGCCTCGCTGGTTGGCGCCACGCAAGGCCTGCCTGCCTGGGCGATCCTGACGGTGCTGATGGTGGTGACGATGACCCTGTCGGATGTGCTCAACAACACAGCCACAGCCATCGTTGCAGCCCCCATCGGTATCCAGATGGCGCAAAGCCTCGGCGTCAGCCCCGATCCCTTCCTGATGGCCGTGGCGGTGGCGGCAAGCTGTGCGTTCCTCACACCGATTGGCCACAAGAATAACACGCTGATCCTCGGGCCCGGCGGCTACAGCTTTGGTGATTACTGGCGCATGGGATTGCCACTGGAAATTCTGGTTGTCTGCGTCTCGATCCCGGCAATCTTGATCTTCTGGCCGCTCTGAAGCGACGCCAAAGAGCCGCGATCGCTCCGCATTCCTGCCGTGATCTTGCGGTTTACTGATCTCAGTTGCCCAACTGATAGGTCTGTCATGCTCAAAACGATGCTTCGCAAATTCACCGCACCCAAGGCGCCCGTCGCCCCCAAACCCTGCGGGCAAAGGCTTGAGACGATCATGGTGCCCAGATCTGCGATGGACAGGCTGCCGGGTGATCCCTACCCGATGGTGCAATCGGTCGTCGATTTCACCAATCATCTGACACAGGCGGGCCGGTTTACCCGCAACGAAATTCCGGTGGCCGCCATGCGGGGCTATCATTGCGACTATTACCTCGCGCAGGTGCTCAATGGCGGGCATGCGCAATTTGTGGGCAATTCCGGCGCGCTGCTGCCGCTGATCATTGACGATATCCTGACCGGTCTGGAGGCGATGGGGGCGCGGAATTATCTGGAGCTTGCCCGCAGCATGGCCGACTGGGTCGCAGCCAACCCCGATGAGGCAGCGCTGCAAACAGGATTTACCGGTGGCATCGCGGCTGAGCTGGCGGCGCTGGACGCGCCGTTCTTCGCGCTGAACCGGTCCCAGCCGCTGCAACGGTTTATCGCTGACTGGATCGCGGGCCAGCCCAATCTCAAGGTGATTGACGACGTCTCCCTGCCCTCTGTGCTGAGCGCCATGATGGAGATGAACCCCGAGTTCGAGACGCGCGACACAGCGCTTGAAATCCTGACGCTGGAGCAGATGTTTTCAGACCCGCTGCGCATCGGTCTGGGCATGGCAGGCGCCGGCGCGCCGGGGATCGAGCCACTTGTAGCGATTGCAGGCGGCAGCCAGATGCAGGTCGCAGGCGAGCCGCAAATCGTCTGGTCGCTGCGCACCGCACAAGCCGCCCGGTTTGGCACGATGACGCAGGATGCGGCCACGATCTATGAGCGTATTGAGCATGATAACGGGCATCTGGGCGTCATCAGCGGGCCGGAGGATCTCAAGAATATCACCATGGATGATATCCGGAAATACAAGGCGCCCGAGGTCGGCGCGGCCATTCACGCGGTCCCGATTGACAAGATCAAGGCGGCGCAGAAGCTGTGTGATCACCTTGATGTCGCCGCCGCGATCAGCCTTCTGAGCCGCAAGCTGAGCGGGGCGTGCAAGGTCGATTACGCCTCTGTGCGCAGTGCCGGTCCTGATGGTGAGGGGCGGATTGGCGTCTCGCTGTTTCTTGTCAGCGATAATGGCTGTCGGGCCATGTCCAGCATCATTCGCGAAGATGGTGCGATCCTGCTGTCAGAGCCCACACATGAGACGCTTGCGGTCATCACGCGCGCAGAGATCACGGCGCATCGCGACATCTACCAATTGCCGCAGGCGGCCTAGAGTGCTTGCGGCGACCGGCTTGCGCGCGCCCTGCCGTATAGTAGCAGCAGGCGCGGTCTGGGGCGGGGCTGGGCCCTGCCCGACCCTATAGCGTCTCACGAGATACCTGAATCATGTAGCGCGCCCGAAATCTTGGATTTCAGGCAGTGTGACGCGATTGAGACTTTACGCATGGCGTTCTAAAAACCGGCCTCGGATTCAAAAACATGCCGGGTTCCCAGAAAATCGGTAATGCTCAGCCGGACAAGCGGTCGGAACGGCACGCTGTCCTCATCGACGAGCCCTGAGCCGCTGCGGGGCTCAAGAAACACCCGGTCGGGCAATGTGCCGGCCGCAAGTTCGACCTGATAGCTGTAGCCATAGGGGCATTCTCGCAAAGTACCGCTCCAGCCTGCAGATGACAGCGCGGCCCCCGACGCGCCGAGACATTGCGTCCCGTCATCCATATCCACGAAGACCGCGTCATTCTCCAGCACGGCGAGAACCGGGCGCGCGTCACGATCGGGCAAGGGTGGCGGCAGGGTGATCCCCTCAGTGGCCCCCGGTCGCACGATCTCGCGCACCCGGTCGCAGCCTGTCAGCATCGTCCCCGCCATCACAATCATCACCACGCGCCGCATCTTATCCTCTCAAATTGTCCAGATCAGCGGGATCACGGCCGAGGCCAATATCCCGATACTCAGGTTCAACGGGATGCCCACCCGCAGGAAATCCGAGAATTTATACCCCCCTGGCCCGTAGACAAGCATATTGGTCTGGTAGCCGATGGGCGTCGCAAAACTTGCCGAGGCGGCCACCATCACCGCCACGACAAGCGGGCGCGCATCAATCCCCATGGCTGCGGCAAGACCGATGGCGATGGGCGTGACGACCACGGCCACGGCATTGTTTGAGACCAGCTCGGTCAGCACCGAGGTCAGCAGATAGACCGCCCAGATGACAACGAAGGGCGGCAGCCCGATCATCAGCGGCGCGATCTGCTCGACGATCAGGCTGACCGCGCCGGACGCCTCCAGCCCGGCGCCGATGGCGAGCATGGAGAAAATCAGTGCAAGCAGCCGCCCGTCAATGAACGAGAAGGCCTCGTCGGCATCAATGCAGCGGGTCAGCAGGACAATGGCTGTGGCCAGAACCGCCAGCAGAAAAATCGGCGCGACACCGAAGCCCGCCAGCGCCACCAACGCCACGAGTGCTGCGATGGCTACCGGCGCATGCCCGCGCCGAAAGGCCCGTGCCGTGGGCCGGGCCACGTCAAGCAAGGCCATATCATCGGCCAGCCTGGCGATATCCTCGCCCGCGCCTTCCAAAAGCAACGTGTCACCCACGCGCACGACCAGATCATCCAGCTGCGTGCCGATATTCTGGTTTCGCCGGTGCACGGCAAGCGGATAGACCCCGTAGCGCCTGCGCAGCCGCATCGCGCCTAGCGAGCGCCCGATCATCTTGCAGCCCGGGGTGATCAGCACCTCGACGGTCGTGGTCTCCACGGCGGAGAGCTGATCGACGCGTTTGAGGCTTTTGTTTTGTTGCAGCGACAAAAGCTCCGTCATCTCGGTGCGCAGCACGACCCGGTCGCCCGTTTGTAACACCACGCCCGACAGGTTGCGCCTCAGCGAGAGATCGCCGCGCAAGACATCGATCAGCCGCACGCCTTCGCGCTTGAACAGCTGCACATCAAGCACCTCGCGGCCGATCAGGTCACTTTCGGGCGGGATGGCGGCTTCGGTAAAGAATTTCATCTTGGAGCGATCGGAGAGCAATTGCGCCATGCTGTCACGATCAGGCAAAAGGCGCGGTGCGATAAAGCGCAGGTAGATCGCGCCCCAGATCACAAGAATGATGCCCAGCGGGGTGATCTCGAAAATCGAGAACGGCGCCAGCCCATTGGCCCGCGCGACACCGTCAACCAGCAGATTGGTCGATGTCCCGATCAGCGTCAGCGTGCCGCCCAGGATCGCGGTATAGGAGAGCGGGATCAGCAGTTTCGAGGCGTTCAGCCCCATGGTGCGCGCCAGCTGGACGAAAACCGGGATCATCACCACAACCACCGGCGTGTTGGACACAATCGCAGAAGACAGCACCACAAAGCCAAGCATGGCCGCAAGCGCTGCGGCGGGACGCTCGGCCGCGTTGCGCTCTGCCAGCTGTGTCAGCCAGTGAAGCGCGCCGGTGCGCACCAAAGCGCCCATGATGATGAACATGGTCGCGATGGTCCAGGGCGCGGGGTTTGACAGAACGCCAAGCGCGTCCTCGTAAGGCAGAACGCCTGTGACCAGCAGCGTCGCGGCGCCGCCGATGGCCACGACCTCTGTCGGGTAGGTTTCACGCAGGAACAACGCGAACATGCCCGCCACCACGGCGAGCGCAATCAGCGCCTGTGTCGTCTGTGAAAAGGCAAATAAATCCATAGCCTATTGTCCACCGCCGCGCGGAGCGTGTCCAGCGCACAAACAGGCGAGAAAGCGCTCGCAATCAGTCTGCGGCCTGATATAGACAAAGCTGCGAGCGATCCCCCGGAGCCCTATTGATGCCCGCATCATCGGACCAAGCCTCAGATATCGCCACCCCGCAGTGGCAGCACCAGGAGCACGTCTTGCGCGCGGCGGCGGGATCGGGGCGTGCCGAGCCCGAGACCTTCGCCGAATTTGCCCGATTGCTCGAGGCTTCGGGCAGCCCTGATCAGGCGATTGCCTGGCTCAAGCGGGTGTTGCGCGAGCAGCCCGGGCACTGTCTGGCATGGCTCGCCCTTGGGCAGATATTCAGCCAGCAAGGCGCGGGGCCGAGCGCTGTGAGATGTTTCGAGACCGTCTCGGCGCTGGTCAAGGACGATCCGAAGGCCATGCGTTTGCTGGGTGAGACGGCTCTGGCCTATGGGCATTGGGAGATCGCGAGGCGGTGTTATGACGGGGCGCAGGATCCCGATGCACAGCTCGCGCGCTACCGGATCGCGGCCGAGACAGGGCAGCAGACCTGGGCGCTGCGTCAGGCCCTGATGGCCGATCCCGCATTGCGCGCGCGGCTTCTCGATGAGGGCTGCAATGTCTCCAAGGGTGGGTTTGCGATCAGGCTGTAGGGCCTGCATCAAGTGTCAGCGCCTGCGGGACCGCGTTGATCTGGGCGATTGGCACGCCTTTGGGGATGCGCCCTTCGAAGTCGGGCTCCAGAGCAGCCAGGAAATGCAGCTGTTCGCGTTGGCTCGATCCGGTGATGCGCCCGGTCAGCGTCTGGAAGGGCAGATCGGGATAGCCATGCGGGTGGCTGATGAGCAGCGCATGGCCTGCGGGCGGCTCGAGCCTCCAGAAATTCACAAAGCGGATGAGGACCCTGTTGCGCGTATAGGGCGCGCCCCGGGCGCGTTCGGGCGCATATGGCGCCACCGGCGCGCGCGGCAGGTCGGCATCTGCAAGCATGGGCGGGTCCCAGTCCCAGCGAATTTCGCCGCCTTGCAGGGTGATATCGGTGGGCAGCAGGATCAGAATGCCCAAACCTATCGCCCCGGTGACGAGATCGCACTGCCTGAGCCCGGGCGCGCAACGCCCGCCTGTCGTGACCTGAGCAGGCAGCTTGTCGAGCCAGCCGGGCTGCATATCACTGGCCGGCACAGGCCGGGGCAGCAGGGGTTCCATGGCTGGATGGCAGCGGGCGGTAATCTTCATGCGCTGCTCTTAGCGCAATGGCCCGCGCGTGACAAAACATCTGTCATGCGATCTGGCTCATTTGCCGCAGCCGCGCATCTCAGGGACCGGTTTGCGCCAGAAGCCCGCCCTGGCGCACCGGTAGAGCCTTCAGCGCCTTGCCGGTCCGGTCATCGGTCTCGACATAAAAGCCGCATAATGTGGCCTCTTGCGCTGCGGGGGTGAATCTGGATTTCACCATGCCGGTCACGAAACGGCGCATCGGCTCGGCCTTGTCCATCCCGATGACCGAATGGTAATCGCCGCACATGCCCGCATCGGAAAGATAGGCGCAGCCACCCGGCAGGATCATCGCATCGGCCGTGGGAACATGGGTATGGGTGCCCACACAGATGCTTGCGCGCCCGTCGCACCAATGGCCCATCGCCATCTTCTCGGAGGTCGCCTCGCAGTGGATATCGACCAGGCTGGCCTGCACGGCACCGCCGAGGATATGGGTCTTGAGCACCTGTTCGATGCCGCCAAACGGGTCATCATAGGGCCGTTTCATGAAGACCTGCCCCAGCACCTGCGCGACCAGGATCTTGCGCCCGCGACCTGCATCAAACAGCCCATGCCCCCGCCCCGGCGCGCCTTTTGCAAAATTGAGCGGACGGATGATGCGCGGCTCGGTCTCGATATAGTGCAGCATGTCCTTTTGATCGAAAGCGTGATCGCCCAGCGTCAGGCAATCTGCGCCTGCATCAAGCAGGATTTTCGCATGATCTGCTGACAGCCCCGCCCCGCTGGTGGCGTTCTCGGCATTGACCGCGATGAAGTCGAGCGACCAGGCCGCGCGCAGCTGTGCCAGATGGCTGGTAATGGCCGCGCGCCCGGCGCGCCCCATGACATCTCCGAGAAACAAGATTTTCATCGCCCTGCCCTATGCGGTCTTGCGCCCGCATGCAATCAAAGCTTGATGAGCCCCGCCTCCGTGACGATGCCGTCCAGCGGCTGATCGGTGGGCTCCAGCGGCAAATCCTCCGCCTGCTGTGCTGCGAAGGCGTAGCCATAGGCGGTGATGCGGCCAGCCGCGCGCAGCCCTTGAAGCGTTCTGTCATAAAACCCGCCGCCATAGCCCAGCCGCCCGCCTGCGCGGGTGAAGGCCACGAGCGGGACGATGACAAGCTGCGGGGTAGCCGCCTTGCCCTTTGCGGGGATCTGAGCACCGAAGGCTCCCTCGATCATCTCGCAGCCCGGCTCCCATGCGTGGAAGACCAGCGGGCGGTCGGGCCCGGTGATGACCGGCACGCAGACCGGGCCGAAAGCGGCCATTGCGGTCATGACGGGCAGCGGGTCGACCTCTGTGCGGATGGGCATGTAGCCTGCCATCACCTGCCCCCTGAACGGCAGGACCGCGCCAAGCAAAGCCTCTGCCGCGCGGGCGTCACGCTGGGGCGTTTTGGCCGCTTTGCGCCGGGCGAAGCCTGCCTTGCGGGCGGCGGATTTGGCGTCATGCAAACTCACCCGGTCAGATGGCGTGATCCGCGCCCCCTTGGCAAGCCCCAGGCGTGGGGCCTATCATGGGGCGATGACACTTCTGACCCTCGATCACCTCGCGCTCAGCGCCTCGAGCCTTGCCGAAGGTGCGAGCCATGTTGAGAGCGCCCTTGGCCTGCGCCTGTCACCCGGCGGCGAGCATGCGGCGATGGGCACGCATAACAAGCTGCTGGGACTGGGGGACGAGATCTATTTCGAAGTGATCGCGATCAATCCCGATGCGCAAGGCCCCGACCGGCCCCGATGGTTCAATATAGACGCGTTTTCCGGCCCGCCACGCCTGACCAACTGGATCCTGCGGACCCCTGATCTGGCCCGCGCGCTTGATCTTCTGGGGCATGATTTCGGCACGCCCATGAGGCTCAGCCGCGGGGATCTGAGCTGGAGCATGGCGGTGCCCGATGACGGTATCCTGCCCTGGGGTGGCTGGGGGCCTGCGCTGATCGAATGGCATGGCGGCGCGCATCCTGCCACGCGCCTGCCCGATCAGGGTGCGCGGCTCAGCGCGCTTCTGATCCGCCACCCCGACGCCGCCGCGATGGCGCAACGTCTGGGCCCCCATATGCCGCGCGACACGGCAATGTTCGAGCCTGCCGAGACGCCCGGGATCGTGGCCAGCCTGGAGACACCGCAAGGCGCGCGCATATTGCGCTGAGTGAGGGGTTTCCGCATGACGCTTTCCCTCTGACATTCCTGCCCTGATGATTTAGCCTGCACGGCATGACAATCTGGCAACGCATCTCTGAAGCGCTCAGCGCTCTGGCCAATGGCGAGCCGCTTTCGGTGGTCTTTGACAAGCTGCGCGGCCCGCCCGAGCGCAGCGTGGCCTTTACGATCGCGGTGATTGCGCTTGGCGCGAAGATGGCCAAGGCCGATGGGCGCGTGACGCGTGACGAGGTCATGGCCTTCCGGCAGGTCTTTGACATCCCCGCCGAGGAAGAAGCGAACGCGGCCCGCGTCTACAATCTTGCCCGTCAGGATGTGGCGGGGTTTGACGCCTATGCGCGCAAGATCGCGCTTATGTTTGATGATGAGCATATCGCGCTGGTCGATCTGATGGAGGGGCTGTTTCATATCGCGCTGGCCGATGGCGATTACCATGATCTCGAAGACAGCTTTCTGGAAGAGGTCGCGCGTATCTTTCGCCTCACCGAGCCCGAATTTCGCGCGATCCGGGCGCGGTTTGTTCAAGATAGCGAGATTGATCCCTATGCGGTGCTGGCCTCGCATCCGGGCGATGATCTGGGCGAGATCCGCGCGCGGTGGCGGCGCATGGTCAAGGAAACCCATCCCGACGCGCTGGCCGCCCGTGGCCTGCCCGAAGAGGCCATCCGCATGGCCGAGAAACGTCTGCGGATTATCAATGACGCCTGGCGGATGATCTCCAGAGAGACCGGCGCGTGAGGATCGCCACCTATAATGTCGAGTGGTTTACCAACCTGTTTGACGATGACGGCAAGCTGATGCGTGATGATGGCTGGTCCGGCCGGCGCGACGTCACCCGCGCCCAGCAGATAGAGGCGCTTGGCCGTGTGTTTTGCGCGATGGATGCCGATGCGGTCATGGTGATCGAGGCGCCCGATACCAGCCGCAGACGCAACGGGATCGCAGCGCTAGAGGGCTTTGCGCAGGCATTCGATCTGCGCGCATGCCGTGCGATCACCGGGTTTGAGAATGACACGCAGCAGGAAATCGCGCTGCTCTATGACCCTGACGCGCTGAGCCCGCGCCATGATCCGCAGGGCGAGGATGCAGGCGCTGAGGGCTCCCGCGATGCGCCGCGCTTTGACGGGGTGTTCCGGCTTGATCTCGACATTGACGCCAGTGACGAGGCGATCCGCTGGTCCAAACCACCGCTGGAGCTTTCGGTCGAGACCGCCTCGGGCGCGTCGCTGCGCCTGATCGGGGTGCATGCCAAATCCAAGGCCCCGCATGGCGCGCGCAGCAAGGCCGACGCGATGCGCATCTCGATCGAGAACCGGCGCAAACAACTGGCCCAGTGCCTGTGGCTGCGCCAACGCGTTGACCGGGTGCTGACGGGCGGCGAGGATCTGATCGTTCTGGGCGATTTCAACGATGGTCCGGGGTTGGATGAATATGAAAAGCTCTTCGGCCAGTCGGGTGTCGAGATCGTGCTTGGCCCGCCTGACGGGGCCGAGTTGCGCCTGTTTGACCCGCATGCCCATGCGGCGCTTCACCAGAAGATCGGCACGCCCTACTCCACCTCACGCTTCTTTCTGCGCCATGAGAACCGCTATATGAGCGCGCTGCTGGACTATATCATGGCCTCACATGACCTGCTCCCCCGTGGGCCCGACTGGCATATCTGGCATCCGTTCGATGACCCGGCCTGCTGGGACAGCGCAGATCTGCGCACAGCCTTGCTGACTGCCTCTGACCATTTCCCGGTGACACTGGATATAGCGCTCTAGACCTCTTATATCGGTGCTATGAAACAGATTGCTTCCGCCTTGCTTCTCACTCTGTGGCTGACCCCTGCCAACGCGCAGGAGGGCCCGCCGCTTGAGGATGAGCTGCGCGATTTCTTCGGAGAGCTGACAACGCCGCTTTTGCCGTTGATCGACGATCTGGCGGGGCAGTTAAGGGATCTGAGCGCCTATCACGCCCCGGAAATCCTGCCAAATGGCGATATCCTGATCCGCAAGCGCCGCCCGGAGGACGAACCGCCCGAAAACCGCCCCCTACCTGAGCGTGAGCCGGAGCGTGAGCCCACCGAAAATCCCGACGAGACGATTGACCTGTAAGCCGCCCGGCAAGCCAATACAGGTTTTTTTGGTATCAGGGCGCATTTCCCCCTTGCAGGATGCAGTGCTGGTGGCTAAATCCGTCTCACCAACGGATGCGGGCGTAGCTCAGGGGTAGAGCATAACCTTGCCAAGGTT
>CAYGUB010000050.1:0-13747 GCA_964352845.1 uncultured Rhodobacterales bacterium
GTTTGTCTCCGAGTTCGGCGGCATTTATGAGCATAGCCCTTGGGTCGCGGAAGGAGCTTTTGATCTGGAACTTGGACCCACCCATGACACGGCGACAGGCATGGCGCAGATGCTGGCGCGGGTCTTTCGCGCAGCCAGCCCCGAGGCGCGGCTGAAAGTGTTGCAGGCCCATCCCGATCTCGCGGGCAAGCTGGCCGAGGCCAGACGGCTTACCGAGGAGTCCACGGCCGAACAGGCCTCCGCCGGGCTTGATGCGCTCACCGATGCCGAGCGCGCAGCCTTCACCGATCTGAACGCGGCCTATACGAAGAAATTCGGCTTCCCCTTCATCATCGCCGTGCGTGACAATACCAAAGCCACCATCCTGGAGGCCTTCAAGCGACGCGTGGGCAATGATGCCCAGACCGAGTTCACTCAGGCCTGTCGACAGGTCGAACGGATTGCAGAGCTGCGCCTGTCCGAGAAACTCGCCCGATGAACGTGATCCGGACCCAGCCTTTGACCAGGGCGGATTTCGCCCCCTTTGGTGACGTGCTGGAGGCCAAAGGCGCGCCCGACAAGCTGATCAATCAGGGCAAATGCGGTCGCTTTCACGATCTCGCACAGCTTGATTTCAGCGACGGTCGCGCCGGGGTGAGCCTGTTTCAAAGCGAGATTGCGCGCCTGCCTGTGGTCTTGAGCATGGTGGAGCGGCATCCACAGGGCAGTCAGGCATTCGTGCCTATGTCCCATGATCCGTTCCTCGTGGTCGTCGCGGCTGATCTGGATGGCACACCTGCCCAGCCCAGAGCTTTCGTCACGCAATCGGGCCAGGCAATCAATTTTCACCGCGGCACATGGCATGGCGTGCTGACACCACTTGCCGCGCCGGGGCTGTTTGCCGTGATCGACCGCATCGGAGAAGGGAGCAATCTGGAAGAATACTGGTTCGAGACAGATTATGTGATCGAACATGCATAACAAAACTGGCGGCAAGCCAGAGACAGACTGACAATAGCGAGGGTAATAAAAATGTCTGACACATCCATCGGGACGCCGGAGCAACTGCGCGATCCCAACTACATGCCGGGGCTGCACAAGGCAGTGCCGCTGGGCATCCAGCATGTGCTGGCCATGTTCGTCTCCAATGTCACGCCTGCGATTATTATCGCAGGGGCAGCGGGCTTTGGCTTTGGCTCTGATGCGGGCGCGCAGGGCTTCCCCGACATGACCTATCTGATCCAGATGTCGATGCTGTTTGCAGGCATCGCGACGCTGTTTCAGACCATCGGTCTGGGCCCGGTTGGTGCGAAACTGCCCATCGTGCAAGGCACCAGCTTTGCCTTCATCCCGATCATGATCCCGCTGGTTGCAGGCAAGGGCGTCGAGGCTTTGCCTGCACTGTTTGGGGGCGTCATCATCGGCGGTTTGTTCCACACTCTGATTGCCACATTTATCGGCAAGATCCGTTTTGCCCTGCCACCGCTTGTCACCGGGCTGGTTGTCATGATGATCGGTCTGGCGCTGGTCAAGGTGGGCATCCAATATGCAGCCGGTGGTGTGCCTGCGATTGATCAGCCGGAATATGGCTCGCTTCTCAACTGGTCGGCGGCTCTGGTCGTGATCATCGTGACGCTGCTGCTCAAATTCTTTGCGCGCGGCATGCTGGCTGTCTCTGCCGTGGTGATTGGCATTATCGCAGGCTATCTCTACGCGCTGCTCATGGGCATGATCAGCATTGAGGGCATCACCACCAGCTGGGACCGCGCAGCCACATTGGCCCTGCCGGAATTCTTCAAATACGGCTTCGAGATCAGCTTTGCCGCTATCATCGGCTTTTGCCTGATGGCCTTCGTCTCGGCGGTGGAGACCGTGGGCGATGTCTCGGGTGTGACCAAGGGCGGTGCCGGTCGTGAGGCGACCGAGCGCGAGATCTCAGGGGCAACCTATGCAGACGGTCTGGGCACCACTGTCGCGGGCTTCTTCGGTGGCTTTCCCAACACCTCCTTCAGTCAAAATGTCGGACTGATCGCCATGACCGGCGTGATGAGCCGCCATGTCGTGACCATCGGCGCGCTGTTCTTGATCCTGTGCGGTCTCGTGCCCAAGGTGGGTGCCGTGATCCGCACCATCCCGATCGAGGTGCTGGGCGGCGGCGTGATCGTGATGTTCGGCATGGTCGTCTCCGCCGGCATCTCGATGCTCTCGGATGTCACCTGGAACCGGCGCAATATGGTGATCTTCGCGATTGCGCTTTCCATCGGTCTGGGCCTGCAGCTTGATCCCAAGGCGGTTCAATACCTGCCCGACACGCTGCGCATCCTGATGACCAGCGGCCTGCTGCCGGCGGCCCTGATCGCGATCGTGCTCAACCTCATCCTGCCCGAAGATCTGTCCGGCGAGCCGGGCGAGGAAGCCATCGGCGGCACGCCGCGCCACGGCACGGGCAACCCGTCCCCGGAGGAGTAGACTAACGCGCGAAGGCCCCGTCGCCTATCGCGGCGGGGCCTTCGCATGACGCGTTAGAAGGGCACCTCGATTGCGACGCCCTTCTCTATGGCCAGATCGACCACACTGGCTGCCACCGCCAGATCCTGCAAACCAACGCCTGTGCCGTCAAACAGTGTGATCTCGGCATCGCTGCTGCGGCCCGGATGCGTGCCGTTGATAACGGCCCCGATCTGATGCACGTCAGCCTCCGCCAGAAGACCCGCACCAACCGCATGCTGGGCCTCGCCGATACTGATGGATTGCGCGACCTCATCGGTAAAGACCGTCGCGCGCGCGAGCAATGCCGCCTCGACCTCCTGCTTGCCCTTGGTATCGGTGCCCATGCAGGCGATATGCGTGCCGGGCGAGACGTGACTGGCCATCAGTGATGGCGCAAAGGCAGAGGTGATCGAGATAATGACATCCGCCTCCTGCCCCAACTGTTCCAGGGAGACCGCCTCAAATGGCAACCCGGCCTCGCGGGCGACGGCCTCGATATTGGGCAACATATCGGGGTGGTAGTTCCAGCCGACTACCTTCTCGAATGCGCGCTGCTCAAGCGCTGCGCGAAGCTGGAATGTCGCCTGGTGCCCGGCGCCGATCATCCCCATCACCTTGGCATCGGCCCGCGCCAGATGCTTGATCGAGACCGAAGAGGCCGCCGCCGTGCGCAACGCGGTCAACAGATTGCCCCCGACCATCGCACTCACACGGCCAGTGTCAGGATCAAACAGAAACACGGTCGACTGATGATTGATCAGCTGATGTTTTTCGAGGTTATTGGGCCAATACCCCCCCGCCTTCAACCCCAGAGCGCCGCCCGCGCGATCAAACCCGCCCTTGAAGCCATAAAGCGCATCCTCATGGCCAATCGCCTCGCGAATGACGGGGAAGTTATAGGCCTCGCCACTGGCCATTGCCGCAAAGACCTTCTCGACGGCCGCAAACGCATCCGCGCGCGTGACCAGATCACCAATTGCGTCCTCTGGTACGATAATCATAGCTCTACCTTCATCTGCATCACCAAAAGGGCGGCGCCGCGAAAATTGCGCGCCACCCCCGGTTTCTTTGGTCGAAAAATACGGAAAATCCCGACCTAATAGGCCTTGCCACGCGCCGATACGGGCCAGAGCGTCTCAACTTTGCCGTTGCGCACACCGACATACCAGTCATGGACATTGCAGGTCGGGTCGCAATGACCCGGGACCAGCCGCAGCTTGTCATTGACCTTCAGCACACCATCCGGATCGGCAACCACCCCATGCTCGTCAGAGCATTTCACATATTCCACATCCGTCCGCCCATAGATCAGCGGCAGCCCGCTATCGACGGATTGCGCCTTCAGACCCGCATCAACAATCGCCTTCTCGGGCTTGGCATGCGACATCACGGAGGTCAGGATAAACAACGCGTTCTCCCATTCCCCTTGTGCAATGCGGTTGCCATCGTTGTCCAGAATCCGGCCGTAATCGGCATCCATGAACGCGTAGGAGCCGCATTGCAGCTCGTTGAACACGCCCGAAGCGCTTTCGAAATAATAGCTCCCCGTGCCGCCGCCGCCGACAATGTCGCACTCCAGCCCCTCGGCCTTCAGCGCTGCCACAGCGTCCTTGACCATGTCGATGGCGATCTGGGTCTTGCCCTGCCGCTCTTCATAGCTGTCGAGATGCTGCATCGCGCCCTGATAGGCCTGAAGCCCTGCAAATTTCAGACCCTCGGCCGCATCAATAGCCTTGGCAAGCTCGACCACCTGCGGGGTGCTCGTCACGCCACAGCGGCCAGCACCACAGTCGATCTCGACCAGACATTCGATCTGCGTGCCCGCCTCGACAGCGCCCGCCGACAGATCGGCCACATTGGCCAGATCATCGACGCAGCAAATCGCCCGCGCGCCCAACTTGGGCAGATTTGCCAGCCGCTTGATCTTGGCGGGCTGCGTCACCTGATTGGAGACCAAGACATCCTTGATGCCGCCGCGGGCAAATACCTCCGCCTCGGAGACCTTCTGGCAACACACGCCGCAAGCCCCGCCAAGGCTTTCCTGCAGCTTCTGAACATCGACGGATTTATGCATCTTGCCATGGCTGCGGTGACGCATCCCGGCGGCCTTGGCGAAATCGCCCATCTTCTTGACGTTGCGCTCCAGCGCGTCGA
The DNA here is from genome assembly GCA_964352845.1 of uncultured Rhodobacterales bacterium. GTDB lineage: Bacteria > Pseudomonadota > Alphaproteobacteria > Rhodobacterales > Rhodobacteraceae > Litoreibacter. The sequence goes on from CAYGUB010000050.1 coordinate 4,624, forward strand.
GATCGAGCACAAGGCAAGGCGTCTGGATATCGGCCTCATCCATGCCGGGCAGGGCGGGGATGTCATAGCCTACTTCATATTCGTCGAACTTCGCATGGGTGTTCATGTCTTTACTCCCTTCACTTGAGCCAGGGCAGCGTGTCGAGATCGACATTGCCGCCTGTTATGATAATCCCGACCCGCTTGCCGGCAAACAGGTTCTTGTTCTTGAGGATGGTCGCCAGCGGCACCGCGCAGCTGGGCTCCATCACCAGCTTCATGCGCTGCCAGGTCAGCTTCATCGCATCGATGATCTCAGCCTCGCTGGCCGTCAGAATGTCGCTCACATGGTTGGAGACGAAATGCCAGGTCAACTCCTTCAGCGGCACTTTCAGCCCGTCGGCAATGGTCACCGGGGCGTCATCGGCGATGATGTGACCGGCCTTGAAACTGCGATAGGCGTCGTCCGCCTGCTCGGGCTCGGATGCGATGATCTGGGTCTCGGGCGCGATATTGCTGAGCGTCAGGCATGTGCCCGAGATCATCCCGCCGCCACCAATGGGGGCTACGACCATATCAAGCCTGCCGCCAAAATCTTCCATCTGCTCCATCAATTCGCGCGAACAGGTCCCCTGACCGGCGATGACGCGCGGATCATTATAGGGGTGGACGAAATTACCACCAGTCTCGGCCTGCACCCGCGCGAAAACGTCTTCGCGGCTGGAGGTGGAGGGCTCGCATTCCGTGATGATCCCGCCATAGCCGCGCACGGCGTCCTTCTTGGCCTGCGGGGCCGTGCGCGGCATGACCACGTTGCACGGGATGCCCCGCCGCCCGGCCGCATAGCTCAACGATAGCGCATGATTGCCCGAGCTATGGGTGCAGACACCGGCCTTTGCCTCTTCTTCCGACAGGCCAAACACCGCATTGGATGCGCCACGGACCTTGAAGGCGCCCGCTTTCTGAAAGTTCTCGCATTTGAAAAACAGCTCCGCCCCGACCAGTTCGTTGAAATAGGTCGAGGTCATAACCGGGGTTCGGTGAATATACGGCTCAATCCTATCATGGGCCGCACGGACATCATCGAAGGTTGGGATATACATCGCGCGGTTCCTCAGGCTGCGGCTTTTTGCGAAAGGGCCGGGTTCAAGCGGTAGAATTCCTGCGCTGCCGCGACGCCCGAGCCCAGCTTGATATCGAGCCCCAGATCGACCATGCACATCTCCGCCGTGGCCAGACCGCTCAGCGCCATGACGTCAGTCAGACTACCCAGATGGCCAATGCGGAAGACCTTGCCTGCAACCTCGCCCAGGCCCACGCCAAAGGCCACGCCGTAAGTCTCAGCCGCATGGGTGACGATATCGGTCGCGTTGAACCCCTCCGGCGTGCGGATCGCGCTGACAGTATCAGAGTAGAATTCCGGCCGTGCAGCGCAAAGCTCCAGCCCCCAGGCGCTGACAGCCGACCGCACGCCTTCGGCAATGCGGGTATGGCGCGCGAACACATTCTCCAGCCCTTCGTCGAGCAACATCTCCAGCGACGATTTGAGCCCGTTCATCAAGCCCACAGGCGGCGTGTAGGGGAATGCGTTGGCATCATAGCCCGCCTGCATATCGCCTATGTCAAAGAAGGTGCGTGGCAAGGTGGCGGTCTTGGCCGCCGCCACCGCCTTTTGCGAAAAGCCGAGGATCGCGAGCCCGGCGGGAAGCATAAAGCCCTTCTGGCTGCCGGTCACCGCCACATCGACCCCCCATTCATCAAAACGGAAATCCATCGACGCGATTGAGCTGACCCCATCGACAAACAGCAAAGCCGGATGGCTTGCCACATCAAGCGCCTTGCGGATCGCGCCAATATCGGATTTGACGCCTGTCGCGGTCTCATTATGCGTGGCGAGCACGGCCTTGATCTTGTGACTTTTGTCTGCCGCCAGGATCTCTGCATATCTGTCAGCTGGCAGGCCGTGGCCCCAGGGGGTTTCTACAATTTCTACATCGAGCCCGTGACGCTGGCACATATCAATCCAGCGATGCGAGAACATGCCGTTGCGGGCGGCCAAAACCGTATCGCCCGCGCTCAATGTGTTGGACAAGGCCGTTTCCCAACCGCCGGTGCCGGTCGATGGAAAGAAGAAAATCCGCGCGCTTTGCGACTTCAGCACCTTCCGGACCCCATCAAGGCAGGGGTTCAGGATCTTTCCGAACACAGGCGAGCGGTGATCAATGGTGGGCATGTCGCATGCTTTGCGCAGCGCTTCGGGCATATTGGTCGGGCCCGGAATGAAAACAGGATTCTGGAAGCTCATGATAGTCTCCTTGCAGTCGTTGACTTGTATCTAGAGCGCCTGCGCCGCCGAGTATATTTTTTCGAAATTGGTGTTCCTTGCGCAGGAATGAGTATTTATTGCATGATATCAGTAAGCTACATTTTTCGCTGAGTGAATTATGTTTTCAAAACAAAAAAACATGGGCCCATTAACCATATTTACCCCGGGAATCACTCAGGCCGCAACAGACGGGCAAGGGTCTAACGCGCCGGTCCCAGTGTCATATGGCGGTTCACATCCTTATAAAGCAGATAGCGAAACGGGCCCGGGCCGCCAGCATAACAGGCTTGTGGGCAAAAGGCGCGCAGCCACATGAAGTCGCCCGCCTCGACCTCGACCCAGTCACGGTTGAGCCTATAGGCGGCCTTACCCTCCAGAACATAGAGCCCGTGTTCCATCACATGGGTCTCCAGAAAGGGGATCACGGCGCCGGGCTGCAGCGTGACAATGGTCACATGCATATCATGGCGCATATCGGCCGGGTCAACAAACCGCGTCGTGGCCCATTTGCCATCCGTGCCGGGCATGGGCGTGGGGGCTACTTCGCGCTCATTGGTGATCAGCGGCTCGGGCAGATCGAGCCCTTGGAGATAACTGTAGCTCTTGCGTAGCCAGTGAAACACGAGCTTTTCCGCGCCATGATTGCGCAACGACCACTTGGCACCGGGTGGCAGGTAAGCGTAGCCGCCTTCGTCCAGCTCATACGTCTCGCCATCAAGGCGCAGCGTCGCGCTGCCCGAGACAACAAACAGCACCGCTTGCGCCTCGCCGTCAGTCTCTGGCCTATCGGAGCCACCTCCGGGCGAGACTTCCACGATATATTGCGAGAATGTCTCGGCAAAGCCGCTCAGCGGGCGGGCAAGCACCCAAAGCCGGGTGTCGTCCCAGAAAGGCAGGAAACTGGTGACGATATCGCGGATCGAGCCTTTGGGGATGACCGCATAGGCTTCTGTGAAGACAGCGCGGTCGGTCAGCAACTGCTCTTGACCGGGATGTCCGCCTGCGGGTGTATAGTAGCTCCGTGACATATCCGTCCCTGCTATATTGTCCTGTGGGCAGTATGATCGCCTTACGCGCCCGCGACCAGCATCAATCGGCTATGCTGTCGTTTACGCAAATCCCCAGCCAGTTGGCTGAACACCGCGAAACCAGTCACTACCATCGGCAGTGGCTGCGGGCGGTGAGAGATGACGATCTTCACGCTATTTCGCTAGACGCAATAGAACGCGCCCAGGTTGTCACGGTTGGTCTGCGCCGGGGCAGAACCCGTCATAACCGCGCAGATCGATGCTGCGGTCAAAAGGTGCTTCATAGAGTTTTTGCGGTTGAGCAGGTGGCGAAGGCGACCGGATGATCGCCCCCGCGCGCTTGGTTTGTCACCGCTCGAACTGCTTTCTCCAAAGCCTTAAATGGCGCCCTTGTTCATCTCCGATGCGATGTGATCTGCCTGCCGGATCGCCAGCGCCACGATTGTCAGTGTCGGGTTCTCTGCCGCGCCGGTGGTAAATTGCGAGCCGTCCGAGACGAAGAGATTGGCAATGTCATGACTCTGGCCCCATTTATTCACCACACCATCGCGCGGGTTCTCCGACATTCTGTTGGTGCCGAGGTTATGCGTCGAAGGATAGGGCGGCGTCGGGAAGACGCGGGTTGCGCCCACTGCCTCATAGATCGCCATGCCTTGCTTGTAGGCATGGTCGCGCATCGCGATATCATTGGGGTGATCGTCGAAATGCACATTCGGCGCGGGCAGCCCGTATTGGTCCTTCACATCATGGTTGAGCGTGATGCGGTTGGTTTCTTGTGGCATATCCTCGCCCACGATCCACATGCCCGCCATGTTCTCGTAGCTGTCGAGCGCCGTTGTAAATTCGCGCCCCCAGCTACCGGGATCGAGGAAAGCGGCCATGAAGGGCAGGCCAAGCGCCAGCGTCTCAAGCTCGTAGCCGCCAACAAAGCCGCGTGAGGGATCGTGCCGCGCTTCGTCCTGAACGATGCCTGCCATAGTCGTGCCGCGCCACATCTTCACCGGCTTGTCAAAGGTGGCATAGACCGAGCCGGTCATATGACGCATATAGTTGCGCCCCACCTGGCCCGAGCTGTTGGCCAGCCCGTCGGGGAACATGTTGGAGGCGGAGTTGAGCAGCAGGCGCGGGCTTTCGATGGAATTGCCCGCGACGCAGACGATCCGCGCCTTTTGCAGCTGTTCATTGCCATCCGCATCGGCATAGACCACGCCTGTGACCTTGCCGCTGTCATCATGCTCGATCCGCAGCACATGCGCCTTCTCGCGGACTTCCAGATTGCCCGTCGCCTCGCCCGCCGGAATATCGGTATAGGCTGCAGACCATTTGGCCCCCCATTTGCAGCCCTGAAAGCAAAAACCAGTTTGCTGGCATGCCTGACGACCGTCATAATCGGCCGAGTTGATCGCCATCCGGCCGGTATGGACCTCTGTGTAGCCGATCGCCTTGGCGCCGGCCTCAAACACTTTGTAATTGTTGCAGCCCGGCAGACCTTCACGCCCACCGGTACGCGTTACGCCAAGCTTGTCTTCGGCCTTGGTGTAATAGTCATCCATCTCGCGCGGATCTATCGGCCAGTCGAGAAGGTTTGCTCCCTGCACGTCGCCATAGGTTGTCCTGGCCTTCCACTCATGGTCCTGAAACCGCAGGCTGGCGCCGGCCCAATGGGTCGTCGTCCCGCCAACGGCTTTGACGATCCAGGCAGGCAGGCCGGAGAAGTCATTGGCCACCCGCCAATCGCCCGACGTGGTCCGCGCATCCAGCCAGGCCAGCTGGCCGAAGCTTTCCCACTCATCATTGATATAGTCCTCCGGCAGGTAGCGCCCGCCAGCCTCCAGAGCTACGACGCTGATGCCTTTCTGTGCCAGTTCATTTGCCAGAACACCGCCGCCTGCGCCGGTTCCGATGATGACGACAACGCTGTCATCGCTTAATTCAAATGGTGCAGCCATGTGATCGCCCTCCCTCAGATCCAGTTGATGTCGTCAAAACCGCGCTCGATATAGCCGCCGTGGCTGAAGCTTTCGCCCTCATAGCCAAAGAGCGGCCAGACGGCCTTCTGGTTGTAAAGCCCGGTGACAAGCCCGCCGCGGATCTTTTGAAAAAACGCGCTGTCCTCCATGCCGCGCAGGATGTCCACGCGGTCACGCTCCCAACCTGTGTCGAGATAGCTGCCAAAGCCCTTGCCTTGCGCGGCTGCATTCAAACCGGCAATCCCTGCCTCGATCTCGGGCGCGGCCTCCTCGCTGTCATAGCCCTTGACCGCCGTGGCGTAGAATTCATCGGCGACGTGATCATGGGGATAGATATCGCGCGCCATCTGGATCAGCGTGGCCATGGTGCCTGGCTGCAGATGTGCCACCTCCAGCGCCCAGGCCGCCGAGCTTGAGGCGACAAAGCCCGCCCCCGTCATCAGCGTGGCACTGGCCGCAGCGCCGCGAGACAGCAAGTCTCGTCGGGTCAAATTCCGTGTGTTTTGTTGTGTCATATAATGTCCTCCCAAACGTCTCGGTCTCAGTGATACCTTCCGTGCCTTTGCAGAACCTCGATCTCGTACCCGTCCGGGTCCTGCACAAAGAAGAAGCGTGCAAGCAAGGCGCCGTCGCGGTTGAACTCCACGATCTTGCGCGGCTTGAGACCTTCACGCTCAAACCGCGCATGTTCGGCATCCAGATCATCGACACAAAAGGCGATATGGCCGTAGCCGTCGCCCAGATCATAGGGCTCGGTCCGGTCCTTGTTGATCGTCAGTTCCAGCTCGAAGCTGATCTGTGAATTGCTCATATAGACCAGCGTGAAGCCGTCGAAATCGAGCCGCTCGATAGAGGTCAGCCCAAAGGCCTTCTCGTAGAACGCGACGCTGCGCGCCTCGTCGAGCACGCGTATCATCGAATGAATGGCCTTTGCCATGACAGCCCCCGCTTATCTGACCTGCAACAGTCTCAAAGCTAGCGAGGCAAATCGGCCCACGGGTAGTAATCCACTACTACAGGCGCATTATTTCGTCGCCAGAGCGTTTGGCATCTCCCTTTGCCTGATCAGGCAGGCGCAGCGCAGCAGGGAGGTGAAATTCGCGGTTTCCCCCCTCAATTCAAGCACTTCGCCGTGAAGTTTCGAGATGAAAGCAGGCGTTGTCATGCCCTCATTGCGGGCAATATCGTCGATAATCCCCCAGAAATTGCGTTCCAGCCGAATACTCGTGCTCTGCCCGTTCAGCCGCAAACGCCGGGTCACAGGGGTGTAATCTTCGGGGTCTTGCCCTGCAAAAATCTGACACATAGAGACACCTCCCACATATGTTCATTCAGCCTACTCTTTGTTCAATCACGCGATTCGGCAAGTTTTGAGACTTCCGGCTCCGGGTCCTGACCGGCTCTTGACCCCGCCCGCGACGCGTGATTGACCCGAGAGAAATGATAACACGGGAGTGCGGCATGGCACAGGTAGCGGAACGTATCGGTTTTATCGGTGTCGGGCTTATGGGCCACGGTATGGCCAAGAACATCCTGGAGGCAGGCTACTCGCTCACAGTGCTGGGCAATCGCAACCGGGCTCCGGTCGATGATCTGGTCGCGCGCGGTGCGACAGAAGCTGCCAGCGCCCGAGAGCTGGCCCAGCAGTCCGATATCGTGTTTCTCTGCCTGCCCGGCGCGCCGCAGGTCGAGGCCGTGGTGCGCGAGCTGGCCGAGGGTCTGGCCCAGGGCAGCGTGATCGTCGATTGCTCGACCACCGATCCGAACTCCACGATTGCGCTGGCCGAACAGCTCAAGGCCAAGGGTGTTGATTATGCCGACGCCCCGCTGGGCCGTACCCCGAATGAGGCGTGGGAGGGCACGCTTGACGCGATGGTTGGTGCGGCACCGGAGGTTTTCGCCCGGATCGAGCCTGTGATCGACACATGGGCGGGCAAGATCGTGCATATCGGTGGCCTGGGCGACGGGCACCGGATGAAACTGCTCAACAACTTCCTGTCGCTGGGGTACGCGGGAATTTATGCCGAAGCCATGGCGCTGGGTGCAAAGATCGGCATTACCCCTGATCGGTTCGACAGCGTCATTCGCGGCGGGCGGATGGATTGCGGCTTCTACCAGACCTATATGGGCCACATGATCGACGGCAACCGCGAGGCGCATAAGTTCACCCTGACCAATGCGCTCAAAGACCTGCGCTATCTGGAAGCGATGGCCGATGCCGCCGATATGGTCAATCCGATCGGCAATGGGGTGAAGAACAGTTTTGCTGCAGCGGTGAATGCGGGCGGCTCGGGGCCAGAGGATTACGTACCGCATCTGCCTGAATATATCGCGCGGCTCAACGGCACGAAGCTGACGCCGAAAGGAAGCTGAATGCGTTTTGCGACCTATCCATGCTTGAAAGACAAAAGCGTCTACATCACTGGCGGCGCGTCGGGGATCGGGGCAGACATGGTGCGCGCCTTCGCGGGGCAGGGCGCGCGGGTTGGTTTTCTCGACCTTGATGCCACGCGCAGCGAAGCGCTCAGCGCCGGGTTCGACAACGTATCGTATGAGATTTGCGATCTGCGCGATATAGACGCGCTGCGCGCGGGCATCGACGCTCTGCGCGGCAAAATCGGCCCCGGCGCGGTGCTGGTCAATAACGCCGCGCATGACGACCGCCATGACTGGGACAAGGTCACGCCGGACTATTGGGACGAACGGATGGCGGTCAATCTGCGCCACCAGTTCTTTGCCATTCAGGCGATAGCGCCCGATATGATTGCCGCCGGACGCGGCTCAATCATCAATTTAGGCTCGAACAGCTGGTGGGAAGCGGGCGGCGGTTTCCCGGCCTATGCGACGGCGAAATCCGCCATTCACGGTCTGACCCGTACCATGGCGCGCGATCTTGGCGGGCATGGTATCCGCGTCAACACGGTCGTGCCGGGTTGGATCATGACGGAGCGCCAGAAGGATCTCTGGGTCACAGCCGAGGCCATCGAAAAGCATCGCGCCCGCCAATGCCTGCCCGAGCTGATCGATCCGGTCTATGTCGCCCGGATGGTGGTGTTTCTTGCATCCGACGATGCGGCCATGTGTACGGCGAGCAATTTCATGGTCGATGCTGGCTCGATCTGAGAGGGAGGCATGATGCAAGACCCGGAGACCTTCCTGCGCGCGCTCTTTCAAGCAGCTCTTGAAGCCGCAGATCCCTTCAAGGCGCTGCCGCCCTATCTGGCCGCACGGCCCAAGGGTCGCGTCGTGGTGGTGGGGGCGGGCAAGGCGTCGGCGCGCATGGCGCAGGCGGTGGAGGCAGAATGGGGCCGGTGCGAGGGCCTCGTGATCGTGCCCCATGGCGCCGTGCTGCCCACCAAAGGCATCGAGCTGGTCGAGGCGCGCCACCCGGTGCCCGACGCCGCAGGCGAGAGCGCGGCGCGGCGCATCCTTGATATGGTGGGCGAATTGGGGGCGGATGATACCTGTCTGTGCCTGATCTCGGGCGGTGGCTCGTCTTTGATGTCCGCGCCGCTTCCCGCGCTCAGCCTTGAGGACAAGCAACTGGTCAACAAAGCGCTTCTCGCCTCAGGCGCCGCGATTGATCAGATGAACGTGCTGCGCAAACATCTCTCCGCCATAAAGGGTGGCAGGCTGGCGGTGGCCGCGCATCCGGCGAAGGTCGTGACCCTGACCATAAGCGATGTGCCCGGTGACGATCCGTCAATCATCGCGTCAGGTCCCACGGTGCCCGATCCCTCAACCAGCGAAGATGCGCTGAAAATCATTGATCAATTCGCTATCGATTTGCCCGGGCATATCCTTGAATTGCTGCGCAGCAA
>CAYGUB010000051.1:0-13517 GCA_964352845.1 uncultured Rhodobacterales bacterium
GTATCCGCCGCAATGATGAAATCGCACATCATCGCAAGTTCGCAGCCGCCGCCCAGCGCATAGCCTGCGACTGCGGCGATGATCGGCTTGCGGATCCTCAGGATATCGTCCGAATAGCCCGCAAAGAGGTTCTCTGTATAGACGTCGACAAAGCCCTTGCTGCTCATCTCCGGCACATCGGCTCCGGCGGCGAAGGCCTTCTCGGACCCTGTGACGATGATGCAGCGGATTTTCTCGTTCTGCTCGGCATCTTTCAGCGCTTTCACAAGCTCATCGAGCAAGGCCGAATTGAGCGCGTTGAGTGCATCAGGCCGATTCAGCTTGATAATTGAGACATGATCATCGGTTTCAACGTTGATATTTTTGAACGCCATGCTGAGCCTTTCAAGTCATCTCAAGAGCGGACTCGTAACATCCAAATCCGGTGGTTGAAATCACCTTTGACATCTGGGGCAGTAAAAACTTGACCGGCCCGCCTGCACAATGCGGGTGATGACGCCTTGACAGTCTGGTGTTGAACAGCGTTCCCCGGCCTGATCGTAGACGGAGAAACTATGCTGAAAATAACCCAGATTGCCGTCAGTCTGCCTATGATCGCGCAAAGACGAGCCGCCCGAATCGATGGCCTCGGCAAGGACCGATCGAATCGCGGGCACCAGGCTTTCGACCCTGCGCCGCGAGATTGAGCGGGCCAGTCGCCGCGGCGAGATACCGGTACGGTGCAGCACCTCGCAGACATATATATTGCCAAGCCCGGCCACTACGCGCTGATCAAGCAGCGCTGATTTGATTGGCGAGGCCTTCTTGCGCAGCTGTGCGGCCAGATAGTCGGCGTGGAACGCGTTGCCCAGAGGCTCCGGGCCCAATTTGCGGATCAGCCAGTGCTGCTCTAGCTGATCTGTCTCGACCAGATCCATGGCGCCGAACCGGCGCGCATCGTTGAAGGTCACGCGCGCGCCGCCTTCCATATCAAAGATGACGTGGTCATGTTTGGCAGGCTCAGCGCGGCGATGGTGGAGATCGGCCAGACCTGCACCATCCACCAGCATATGGCCCGACATGCCCAGATGGATGATCAACGTCTCGCCCGAGCTCAGATCGGCCAGGATATATTTCGACCGCCTGCGCAGCGCGGTTACCCTGCATCCAATGAGGCGGTCGCGCATCCGCTCGGGGAAGGGCCAGCGCAGATCGGGGCGCCTGATCTGCGCATCCTCGATCAGCTTGCCCTCCATCGCGGGCAAGAGGCCGCGTCGCACGGTTTCAACCTCTGGTAGTTCTGGCACCGCTCACACCTGCTCCTGCCTCTCAGGGGTGCGACCGAAACACATTTTGTGTCCGGCTACAAAGCCCTATATCGAGGCTGAAGATATGCGAAAGAAAGCTCATGACCAGCGATGACCCCAAGACCACCCATTTCGGCTACTCCGATGTGCCCGAGGACGAAAAGGCAGGCATGGTCCACGGGGTCTTCTCGAATGTGGCGTCCAAATACGATGTTATGAATGATGTGATGTCGGTGGGTATCCACAGGCTGTGGAAAGATGCGATGATGGATTGGCTGGCCCCGCGCTCCGGTCAGCGGCTTCTCGATGTGGCTGGCGGCACTGGGGATATCGCCTTCCGCTTTCTCAAGCGGGCAGGCCAGGCAAACGCCGTGGTGCTGGACATGACGGAGCCGATGCTGATTGAGGGCCGCAAACGCGCCGAGGCGCAGGCGCAGGCAGGAAGTCTTGACTGGGTGGCAGGCGACGCGATGGCCCTGCCCTTTGAGCCCAACAGTTTCGATGTCTACACGATCAGCTTCGGCATTCGGAACGTCACCCGCATAGAGGATGCCCTGTCAGAGGCGTTTCGCGTGCTGCGGCCGGGCGGTCGGCTTATGGTTCTTGAGTTCTCGCAACTGCCCAATGAGCTGATGCAAAAGGCCTATGATCTTTATTCGTTCAACGTCATCCCCCGGATGGGCAAGATGATCGCCAATGATCGCGACAGCTACCAGTATCTGGTCGAGTCGATCCGCAAATTCCCCGATCAGGACAGTTTTGCACAGATGATACGCGCGGCTGGGTTTGAGAACGTCTCCTATCGCAACATGAGCTTTGGGATCGCGGCGTTGCATTCCGGCTGGAAGATCTAGGATGCGCGGGCCGCATAATGTCTGGCGCCTGATCCGAACCGGTGCCACGCTGGAGCGCACCGGCGCCATGGAGCTGATTCTGGATGCCTTCAAGGCGCCCGCATCGCTGCGATTGGTGGCGCGCGCGCTTGGCCGGACGTTCTCCTGGCTTGGCCACAAGGGGGATCCGAACATGCCGCCGGCAACCCGCGCGTTGACGGCGCTGGGACCTGCATACATCAAGTTCGGACAGATCCTGTCGACCCGCCCCGATGTGGTGGGCGACGAGCTTGCGATGCAATTGCGCGTGTTGCAGGACAAGTTGCCTCCGTTTTCATCGCTTGAAGCCAAGCAGATGATCGAGCAGGAGCTTGAAACGCCGGTCGATCAGCTGTTCTCCGAATTTTCCGAGCCCGTCGCTGCGGCTTCCATCGCGCAGGTTCACAGGGCCCGCCTGACCGAAACCGGCGAGGAGGTCGCCGTCAAAGTCCTTCGGCCCAATATCGAGCGGGACTTTCGCAAGGATATTGATGCCTTCTATCTGGCTGCATCGGTGATCGAGTTGCTCGCGCCTTCGTCTCGCCGTCTGCGCCCCAGCGAAGTCATCCGGCATTTCGACGGTGTCGTTCAGGGAGAGCTCGATCTGCGTCTGGAGGCCGCCGCCGCAGGTGAATATGCCGCCAAGACAGAGCGGGATGAAGGCTTCGTCGTGCCGCGCACCTTCTTTTTCAATTCCGAAAAGCGGGTCATGACTATGGAATGGGCCGAGGGCATCGCCTTTGGTGACGTGGAGGCGATCGAGGCCGCCGGGCATGACCGCAAGGTGCTGGGCGAGCGTGTCTTGCAATTGTTCCTGCGCCAGGCGCTCAATGACGGCTATTTCCACGCCGACATGCATCAGGGCAATCTGAAGGTCAGCGCGAATGGCGACATCATTGCCTATGATTTCGGCATCATGGGTCGCATCGACGAATATACCCGCCGGGTCTATGCCGAGATCCTGATTGGCTTCATTCGCAAGGATTACCGCCGCGTCGCAGAGGTTCATTTCGAAGCTGGTTATGTACCGCCTGACCGCGATGTAGATGAGTTTGCCCAAGCGCTGCGGGCGGTGGGTGAGCCGATCTTTGGCATGGATGCGACACAGATCTCCATGGGTCGGATCCTGAACTACCTGTTCGAGGTGACGGAGCGTTTCGGGATGGAGACCCGGACCGAACTGATCTTGTTGCAACGCACCATGGTCGTCGTCGAAGGCGTCGCGCGCACGATGTATCCCCAGATCAACATCTGGAAGGTCGCCCAGCCGGTGGTGGAGCAATATATCCGCGAAAGTATCGGCCCCAAGGCTCTTGCCAAGGATCTTGCCCAGACCGCCCGGGTGCTGGCACGCTTCGGCCCGAAACTGCCCAGACTGACCGAAGAGCTACTGGCCCGCTCGCTTGAGCCACAGCGGGTTCAGAACGCAAACCGCCCCAAATCCTACCGATTGGCCTATTTTGTCAGCGGTGCCGCGCTTGCCTCGATCCTCGCGTCGATCTGGTCAAGCCTCTAGCTGCGCAAGCCTCTCACGGCCGTCGCGGGGTAGAACGCCCCCGCATCATCGACAATCACAACCGTGCCGTCCTGATTGCGGATTTCCGAGACCTTTACATAGCTCTCTGGTGTCACCTCCTGCGCCAGTTCGCTCCCCTGATAGTAGGCGATTGTGAAGCTGTAGGTCCCGTTCGGAAGGGGATTGCCTGCCTGATCGACGCCCGCCCAAGGCAGCTCTTGCGCAGTAGCTGGGATCGCGAGCGTCTGGACAACCGTACCGGCCGCGTCCCGGACAAGCATCTCCGCCCGATCAGCGAGCGCTGAGGGCGTGGTGAACAGCTCGATCGGGGTGCCGGTGAAAGCAACGGGTTCAGCGACACGCGCATCAAGCCCGACCCAACCCGCCATATCGCCCAGCGAGGATGTGACCATCTGGCTGGATAGGTCGCGCAACAGATCATTCGTGGTGACCTGTTGTTCCACGCCGGAGAAAGTCGCCAGCTGCGTCGCGAAGTCCTGCGAATCGAGTGGGTTCAGCGGGTCCTGATTTTCCAGCTGAGCGGTCAACATCACCAGAAAGGTCTCGAAGTCCGAGCTGATCAGGCTGCCCGCGTCCTTTGGCGGGATCGGCTGGGGTGCATTTGGGGCGGTCTGTGGAGAAATTTCCATTGTAATCTGTCCTATAGTTTGAGGTCGAGGCCGCCGCGCATCACATGCAGCTGCGGCGGCATATCTGTGTGCTCGGGTTGGCTGTCTGCTTGCCCGTCGGTCGGCCGCCGCTCTTGGCCACCGCTTTCATCACCGGAGGACTCAAAGTTCAGATCCGTGTGGCCATAGCCAAGTGCCGCAAAGCTCGCCGAGAGGTCGGAGCCAAACTTGCGCATCATGTCGAGCGTTTGTTCGCGCGAGGCGATGACGGTGATGTCATAGCCGCCCTCTTTCGGCGAAAGCACGATACGGACTTTGCCGAGATCCTCAGGGTCGAGCGTGATTTCGATGTCATTGGTCTTCGCCTGCTCGACGGCCACCATGATCTGCGCAAAAACCTGTTGGGCAACTTGAGGCTGCGTGGCAGCAGGTTGGCTCATCGCTGTGGTGCTTGCCAATCTCAGCGACGTGTCCGCTGCCTCGAGCGGCGTCAGGCCCAGATCAAGCGGTGAGCCCTGCGGCTTGCCGCGATGCGAGACAAATTGAAACTCGCTCGGGGCGGCAAGTGTGTTGGACAGGCTCTGCGTCGCCCCGCGCGTCTGGCTGTCACCATCCGCCTTTGCATCCGTCGCTGCTTGCTCCGACGCGGGCCCTGCGGCGCGGAACCAATTCCAGCCTCTGCCGCTCTCACCGTCACCTTGAAACCCGCTCTGGTTGGATGATGCCAGCATCGCGCCTTTCTGCGCACCAAGCTGCGGCTGCTCCGCCAGATGGTCGCCCTGCGGCGGCGCTGCAATGATATCACCGCGTGGCACATGGCGTGATTTGAAGGTAGGAAGTTCTTCGCCAGCGGTCGTCGCAGCCGCGCCTTTGGTGCCCACCTCGGCCGAGGCTGCAGACACCTCAAGCCCCGTGGCCAGAGGTTTCGGCGCGGTCCAGAACAGGTCCGCATTCGCGCGCGGCTCGGCCTCACTCCCCGCTGCTGCCGCCTTTTGCGCCTGTGCGTTGATCTGTTGCGTCAGCTCACCGGATTGCCCCTCAGCTGCAAGTTCTCCGGGAAACGCGGTTTCTCGGGCGGACCCGTCGAAATTGGCAACCAGCGGCGGAAACTGGATAGGCTCGACAACCGGCTCTGGATCAAGCGTTGTGGCTGGCGGCTCTTGCTTGGGGATCGCATCCGAAAATGAAAAGACGAACGCATCTTTTGCACCCGTCACAACCGGCAATTGCTCCGGGACTTTTTGTCTCTCCGCGACGCTCAGCTTTGCTTTCACCCATTTGAGCCCCCGGGGAGGCGGCTCCTGCCCAGATCGTGCGAATGCCTTGTCAAATGCGTCGCTATCTGTGTCGTTGCCGCCAGACTGACCTGCCCGGCCGTCCTGACCGATTGTCGGAGCGCTGCTGCCCGATTGCGAAGCCGCGCGCCCTAATCCCAATTCGTACATCTCAAAGCCTTCTGCTTGCTCGCGGCTAAAAATGCACGTCGCTGGTTACCGTATCTTTACCGTGGCGCAGTTTATTTTTGCAAAATCCCAGAAAGGACGTGAGCCAAGATGGAAATATCCCCCCAGGCGTCGCCGGTGACACCGCTGCCCCCCTCTGATGAAGCCCGTTTGCGCCAGGTTGCGCAGGATCTCGAAGCAAGTTTCCTGTCGGAAATGCTGAAACATTCCGGCTACGGCAAGACAAGCGAGAGTTTCGGCGGAGGCATTGGCGAAGATCAGTTCGGCTCGTTCCTGCGCGACCAGCATGCAGATATTTTGTCGCAGGCCGGCGGCATCGGGCTGGCCGAACAACTATTTGAAGCGCTCAAGGAGAACGCCGATGTCCAGCTGTAGTGCCAAAGAAATTCACAACTCGCTTGTCGAGATCCTTGAGCTTGAGCGGGATACATTACTGACCGGCCAGCTTGCCGTAATTGATCGTATCAAATACCGAAAGGATGAACTTGCCGATCAGTTGATGTCTCATACAACTCAGTTCAGCGCTGTGGAGCTTCAGCATCTGCAAGCCCTGAGCAGGCGCAACAACATGCTCTACGAATCGGCTCTGAACGGTCTGGGCGCTGCGAAAGCGCGTGTCGAGGGATGGCATGAGGCGCAGCACGGGCTGAAGACATATACCTCCCAGCGCAAGAGCGTGGCGCAGAAATCACCCTTCCACACACATGAGAAACGCGCTTGATCGCGATATTAGTGCAAATTCTAGCGGATTGATCCGAGCCGCTTAGCGATGTCTTAGGTAATTTCGGATTTCTTTGCTCATGCATCTCGAGAAATGAGGTGGCGTCGATCCCGCCAAGCGGCTGTCGGCAACTGTCAGAAGGACACTCACTTTCGTCAAATGGCGATCTTATCGAAAAGGCGTTGAAACCGCCAAACAAGGAAAACGATTATGTCGAGTATTCTTACAAACAACAGCGCAATGACGGCTCTGCAAACGCTCAAGAGCATCAATTCCAACCTGCAACAAACACAATCGGAGATTTCGACCGGTAAATCCGTCGCCAACGCAAAAGACAACTCCGCAGTTTGGGCGATTTCGAAGGTGATGGAATCCGATGTGAAGGGTTTCCAGGCTATTTCGGAAAGCCTGGCTCTGGGCGATTCCACCGTTGCTGTTGCCCGGAACGCCTCGGAGCGGGTGTCCGATCTTTTGACAGACATCAAAGGCAAGATCGTTGCCGCGCAGGAGGAAAATGTCGACCGGACAAAGATCCAGTCCGACATTGACGCACTGACCAGCCAGGTAAAATCGGTTGTCGGCGCAGCGCAGTTCAACGGCCTGAATCTGCTTTCTGGCACCGAAGAAGTCAACATTCTGTCGTCTTTGGACCGCGGCACTGACGGAACTGTTCAAGCCAACAACATCAACATCTCTCGCAACGACCTGTCGACAGATGCAGGGACATTCGGCTCTGGCGTGTCTCTGGCGGCCAATGCCACCGTCGCTGATAGTGCTACAGCTGTTGCTTCTGCAGGTAATACTGCCGAGATCACCTTCGCCGGTGCATGGGCTGCCAATGACACGGCACAGGTCACAGTTGCCGGCGTCCAGGTGTCATATACAGCGACTGGCACAAGCGTCACGGATGTCGCAACCAGCTTCGCGAGCCAGATCAACGCACTGGGTCTTGAAGGCGTTTCTGCCAGCAATGCAGCGGGCGTTTTGACGATTACATCGACCCGTGCCTTCGAGGGTCTTGACGTCACCCAAACATCCACCACCGCTGGTGCAGGCTCGTCCGACATCACAGCTGTGAATGGCGCGGCTCCTGCCGGCACGAACACCGCAACTGCAAGTACGATCAACCAACGGGCAGAACAGATCGACTTCTCCACAGCGGCTGCTGTGAATGAGGGCGATGGCTATATCGTCTCTATCGGCAGCGACTCCGTAAATTATATCGCCGGCAAGAACGAGACCTTTGAAGATGTGGCCCGCGGGCTGAAAACCGCAATCGATTCGAAAGGTATCGACGGCGTGACGGCGAGCGTTGTTCAGGATGAGACCTCCGGTCAGTGGAGCCTGAAAGTCGACAATGATGGTACAGGCAGCGCGTCCCTCGCCTTCTCCGCAACCGGTAACGCAGGCGGTGAAGCAACGGGTGGCCTGTTCGGTCTGGACGGAATTGATGTCTCGACCAACGCCGGTGCAAATGCTGCGCTGGATACGATCGAGACACTGATCAGCACCGCGATTGATGCCTCTGCTGACTTCGGTTCGGCTCAGGGTCGCATTGAGAACCAGTCGGACTTTATCAGCTCGCTGACCGACTCGCTCAAGTCCGGTATCGGCTCCCTTGTAGACGCGGATCTCGAAGAGGCATCTGCCCGATTGCAGGCTCTTCAGGTTCAGCAGCAGCTTGGCGTTCAGGCGCTCTCGATTGCAAACCAGGCGCCACAGAGCATCCTGTCATTGTTCCGTTAAGCGGTATGAGGTGGGGCGCCCAAAGCGGCGCCCCATCCCTGTAAAGATTATAAAGAGGATCTACCGTGAACGCTGCACAGCAAGCCCAACAGGCATATGGTCGGGGCAACATCCCGTTTCGAACCGACCGAAACATCGAATACGACGCCTTTGCGAAAATAACCCACGCTCTCAAACTCGCCGATGGCTCAAAGAACGAAGATTACGCAGGCTTCGTGACAGCGCTCCACCGCAACAGAAATCTCTGGTCGATCATCGCCGTCGACGTGGCCGATCCTGACAACAAACTGTCCCCGGATCTCAAGGCGCAACTATTCTACCTTGCTGAATTTACCGAGCAGGAAACCAGGAAACTGCTCAGAGCCGATGGCTCCGCGGCAGGTCTGGTCGCGGTCAATGTAGCCGTCATGCGGGGGCTGGAAGGCAATGGTGGCTCCCAATGACCGGGTTGGTGCTGAAATTGGGCCCGAAAGAGCGGGTCTTGGTCAATGGTGCCGTGATCGAGAACGGCGACAAGCGGTCCAGACTGAACATCCTGACGCCGGATGTAAACATTCTGCGCTTACGAGATGCGCTCCACCCTGACGAAGTCACGACGCCGGTCAAGCGGGTGTGCTATATCCTGCAGCTCGTCTTGTCAGGGGAGGCGAATGCTGCAGATGCAAAGCTGCAACTACTGCGCGGCGTCGAACAGCTCAGCCAGGTGTTCAAGGACGCAGATAGCCGCTCCATACTGGATACCACGACGGCGCATGTATCGGCCGCGCGTTACTATCCGGCCCTCAAGACGTTACGGGGCCTGATCGCCCGCGAGGAGAGGCTTCTGGCCATTCATCCAAGATGAGTTTTGCACCGATTGTACCACAAAGCGGCCTTACGGGCTGGGCCTTTCTTAAAAGAACGGCAGCCGACCAGCGTGAGGTTCTGGCCAATACCGCTCAAAGCGTTCGCGAAACCGAATATTTTCGCGAGAACATTGGCAAGATCAGTACCGCGAAAGAGCTTGTTGAGGACCGCACTTTGCTGAAAGTCGCGTTGGGCGCCTTCGGATTGGAGGACGACCTGTCCAACAAATTCTATATCCAGAAAGTTCTGGAAGAGGGTTCTGCGACGGATGACGCTTTCGCAAATCGATTGGCAGACAAAAGCTATCTGGCCTTTACAGATGCCATGGATCTGTCGCTTGCCACCGGGAAGGGTGTAACATCGGAAGGCGCCATCTCAGATATTATCAACAGGTATCAAGATCGCAGCTTTGAGGTCGCAGTGGGTGAGATCGATCCAGATATGCGCCTGGCGCTATCGCTCGACCGTGATCTGGGCGCAATCGCCGCGCGGGATGTGACCAATGACACGAAATGGTTCACGATCATGGGCTCGCCACCCCTGCGAAAGGTCTTTGAGACGGCGTTCAATCTACCGAGCAGTTTTGGGACACTTCCGCTCGACAAACAGCTCGAGACATTCAAATCGCGGGCAGAATCGCAGCTGGGCACTGACGACATAGCTGCTTTCTCGAGCCCTGAGCGGATCGAGGATTTGCGGCGTAAGTTCTTCCTTCTCAGCTCCATCAATCAATTTCCCACAGGACAGGCGGGCAGCGTCGCGCTGACGCTTTTGCAATCAAGCAATTTTTCCTTCCAGCGACCAGGCTGATATCAGGAGGGTTGATCCTCAAGTTCGAGGGCGACGCAGGATTTCAGCTTGTCAAAGCTCATCTGAATGTCGGCATGCGCCTTTTGGGCAAGAAAGACCTCGAGTTTGGGGCGCATCCGGATGGCCGCATCGACCTTTGCATCGCTTCCGTCCTTATATAGCCCCGCCTTGATCATCAGTTCGGCCTGAGCGAAATCCGCCATATGTCGCCGCGCCTTTTGAAGGAGCTGGTTTTCTGCATCCGTGGCCGCCTCAGGCAGGCTGCGGGAGACGGATCGCAAGACGTCAATCGCGGGAAAACGCCCCGATTCCGCTATCTTGCGGTCCATAACGATATGCCCGTCAAGCACACCCCTCAGAATATCGGCGATGGGTTCATCCATATCCGAGCCTGCGACTAGAACCGACAAAACTGCGGTGATGTCACCGCTTCCTTCCGGCCCCGGACCGGCCCGCTCGCACAGCTCCATGATCGTCTGGGACGTGGAAGGAGGGAAACCACGCAGGGAAGCTGCCTCGCCGGTCGCGGTCGCGATCTCTCGATGCGCCTCCGCAAACCGCGTGATCGAGTCGGCCAGAAGCAGGACATGGCCGCCGAGGTCACGGAAATATTCTGCCACCGCCATGGCAGTCCATGCCGCGCGCCTGCGGATCATGGGGGACTGATCGGAGGTCGCTGCAATCACGATGGCCCGTTTGAGGCCTTCCGGCCCCAGAACATCTTCGAGAAACCCGCGCAATTCGCGCCCCCGCTCCCCGATAAGTGCCAAGACCACTATGTCCGCCTCGAGCCCTTTTGCCAAATCTGCGAGCAAGGTCGATTTGCCGACGCCCGAGCCGGCAAAAAGGCCAAGCCGCTGGCCCTGAAGGATCGGAAAGAACGTATTGAACGCCGCAAGCCCGGTTGGCAGCCTGCGCCCGAGCCTGCGTCGTGAGGCGGCGGGCGGCGGGCTCGCCCGAAGCTGGCGCCGGTTCTTGCCACGAAACAACGGCCGGCCATCGAGCGGCCGGCCAAACGGATCAATGACGCGCCCCAGCCAGCTCTGATCGGGGGAGATGCCGTTATCGCCGACAAGCTCCACCGGATCTCCCAAAGAGGCACCGCCAGTCCCGTGCTCAGGCAGGATCGTTGCATGATCTTGTGAAAACCCCAGAACCTCGCCCAGGCTGGACGGATCCTTCTTGGTGGCCAGTTGGACAAGATCGCCGACCGAGGCAAAACTCTGCAACCCTTTCACCTTAACGACGCTGCTGCCGATTTCGCAGACCCGCCCTTTTCGACGCGTCAGCTGAACGGTTTCGATTTCGGACATGAGTGGATCGAAATTCGTGATGGACATTTTCGGTGACCCTTCTGGCTTCAATTACTTTTTCTAAAGGAATCATCCTTAAGGCTTGGTTGAAACCGATCGAGGGAGAAGCCCCGATGTTCAAATCGCTAGAGATATTTCAATTGGCATCCGGCATGGCAAGACATGCGGGTGCCCGGCAGGCGCTTGTGGCTGAGAATGTTGCGAATGCCGATACGCCGCGCTACAAATCCAAGGATATCGGAAGCTTCCGCGACGCGCTGGATGCAACCGGCCAGACCCAGCTCAAAACCACCAAGATCGGTCATATCGTAGCCGGCCAACCCGGCAGTGCTGCGCGCGACGTCTTTTTGACCGACGGTCCGATGTCGCCCAATGGCAATACCGTTTCGATTGAGTCTGAGCTGCTGCGCTCAATCGAGGCAGAGCGCGAGCAATCCCGTGCGCTGGCCATCTATCAATCCGCATCCACCATCCTGAAGGCCAGCATAGGCCGGCGGCGCTAGAGGTTTTCTATGAGTGATTTGAGCAAAAGTTTGGGCATGGCCTCGAGCGGTATGCAAGCGCAGGCCGCCCGGCTTCGTGTCGTGTCGGAGAATATGGCAAATGCCGACACGCCGGGCTATCGACGCAAGACCATGTCTTTTGAGCAGGAACATTCCAGCTCCCCCCGGGCTGGCGAAGTGCGGCCGGGGCGGCTCAATCTCGACCGCTCTACCTTGCCGCAGCTCTATGATCCCTCCCACCCGATGGCCAATGAGCAGGGCTATTACGAGGGCTCGAATGTTAATCTTATGATCGAGATCGCGGACGCACGAGAGGCGCAGCGAAGCTATGAAGCAAATCTGAAAATGTTCGAGCAGTCACGAAAAATGTCTTCGTCACTGATGAATCTACTACGTCGCTAACAATTGGAGAATCCGATGGATCTGAGTGCGAGTCTCGCAGCCCGCGCCTATGGCGCCTTGAAATCAACCCCTGAGCAAAACACCACAGGGATTGAAAACACGCTTGGCAAGGCAGGCGACGCCTTCGCCAAAGTACTGCAGGAAGGCGAGCAGACGGCCAAGGCCTCCATGGTAGGTCAGGCCGATCCCCATGCTCTGGTCGATGCGCTGGCCCGCACCGAGCTTGCCGTCGAGACTGCCGTCGCGGTGCGCGACAAGGTGGTGGAAGCCTATCAAGAAATTCTGAGGATGCCTGTCTGATGCTCAGCGAAGAGGTCTTTTTCGACATTCTGCGCCAAGGGCTATGGGTTGCGGTCGTGATCGCAGCCCCGGTTCTTGCAGCCGCGCTCGCGGTCGGACTGTTGATCGGTCTTTTCCAGGCGCTGACCTCGATTCAGGAGATGACGCTGACATTCGTGCCCAAGGTGGGCGCAATGCTGGCGGTCTTCTGGGTCTCCATGACCTTCATGTCCCGCACATTGGTAAATTTCTGGTCGAACGGAGTAATTCCCTTGGTTTCAGGTGGTTAGATTATGAGTAACACGATTTACGCGACCCTGACGCGACAATCCGGGCTTTGGAACGAAATGCAGGTCGTCGCCAATAATGTGGCGAATACCGCAACCACAGGCTATCGCGGCGAAGGCGTCATCTTTGCCGAACATGTCAAATCGGTCGGAGGCGAGACGCCGTCGCTTTCCATGGCCACCGCAAGTGGACGGCGCACGCATCTGCATCAGGCAGAGCTTGCGCAGACCGGCGGCACGTTTGATCTTGCCATCGAGGGCGAAGGTTTTTTCCAGATCGAGACCCCTGCCGGGCTGCGTCTGACCCGCGCGGGTGCATTTGTTCCAACACCCGAAGGCACGCTTGCCACGCCCGAGGGCTATCTGCTGCTTGATGCAGGCGCAGCCCCGGTCTTCGTTCCGGCTGACGCGCAGAGCATCGCGATTTCGCCCGATGGCACGATCAGCGCTGACGGCGCGCCTCTGGGCCAGATCGGCCTCGTCACCCCGGAAACCTACGAGGAGCTGAAACGCGAGGATGGCGTCCGCTTCCAGACGGATGCCGAATTGCTGCCCAGCGAGGACGGCTCAATCCTGCAGGGATTCCTGGAGAGCTCGAATGTCGATCCTGTTGGCGAGATCTCCCGCATGATCGAGGTTCAACGGTCATATGAGATGGGACAGGCCTTTCTTGAACGCGAAGATGAGCGGCTCCGCTCAATCATGACGCTCATCGGCAGATAAGGAAAACGGAATATGCGCGCACTTCAAATCGCAGCGACCGGTATGGCTGCTCAGCAGACACGGGTTGAGGTGATCTCCAACAACCTCGCCAATATGGCAACCACCGGATACAACACCAGGC
>CAYGUB010000052.1:0-13510 GCA_964352845.1 uncultured Rhodobacterales bacterium
TGTCTTCTGACAGGCGGGTGCGATAGAGGATTTCGCCCATCCAGATGAACAGCGGCAGCGCGGTCAGGGTCCAGCTGGAAGAGGTGGCCCAGATCGCCGTGGCCATGCGGTCGCCGGTAGGGCCCGAGGCGAAGACCTCCAGCGCGAACATGGCCACGCCCATCAGCGCGAGCCCGACCCAGACCCCGGTGCCCAGAAGCGTGAAGAGCACGAACAGAAAGACGATGATGATATAGATCTCGTTCATTCGGAGGAGGCCTCCCGGCGGATGCGGTGTTCCCCGGTGACCAGCAGCGAGATCAGGTTATCGGTGAGCGCTATGGCCAGCACGACCGCGCCTATCAGCACCGGCGTTTGCGCGATCCACATGGGTGTTGCGTCCTGGCCCTGGCTGATATTGTTGAATTTGATGGCAAAGCCCAGCATGCGGTTGATGTAGTAGACCACATACCAGCCCACCGCCGTGGCGATCGCAAAGCACCAGAGATTGAGCGCATATTGCACGCGCGGCCCGACGGCGTTGAGCACAAGCGAGACGCGGATATGCGTGCCGGAATTCAGCGCGCCCGCGAAGGCGAGAAATGAGGCGGCGGCCATGGCGTAGCCTGCGTAATCGGGGGCGCCGGGGAAGACCTCTCCGGTCCAGCGGGCCAGCATTTGCAGCACGATCAGCACAAGAATAGCGATCAGGCAGAGCGCTGCCGCGACGCTTGACGCGCCGTAGAGCAGATCCAATGCGCGGCGTATGATACCCATGAAGCCCCCATAAAATATGCCCCGCCCAGTTGGCCGGGGCATGTGTCAGACGCAAACCTGGCCGATTACTGGCTGGCTTTGAAGGCCTCGACGATGGCCGCGCCATCTGCGCCTGCGCTTTCCAGCCATTCGGCGGTCATGGTTTCGCCGATGGCTTTGAGCTCATCCACCAGCGTGTCACTGGCAGGTGCCACGGTCATGCCGCCTTCGGCCAGACCGTCCATCGTGAACTGCGTATAGGCTTTGGAGGCTTCCAGACCTTCGGCCTCTGCGGTTGCGGCGCAACCCGTGATCACTGCCTTGTTGGCGTCAGAGACATCGGCCCAGATTTCGCTGTTGACCATCACGTAGTTGCGCGGCAGCCAGCCATTGACCTCGTAGAAATGGCTAAGGCTTTCCCAGACCTTGCGGTCGTAGCCTGTTGCCCCCGAAGAGATCATCGATTCCGCGACGCCCGTGGCAAAGGCCTGGGATATCTCGGCCGCCTCGATGGTCACGGGCAGCATGCCTGTCAGCTCGGCGAATTTGGCGGTGGTGTTGTTATAGGAGCGGAACTTGATCCCTTCCATATCGGCGACCGAGTTGACCTCTTTGTTGAAATAGAGCCCCTGTGGCGGCCATGGCACGGCATAGAGCAGCGTCAGGTTCTGGTCGGCCAGGATCTCTTCGATCTTGGGTTTGGCCGCTTCATAGAGTTTCACGCTGTCATCAAAGGACGTCGCGAGGAATGGCACGTTGTCATAGCCAAACACCGCGTTTTCATTCTGGTGCCCGGACAAAAGGCGTTCGCCAATGGGCACCTGACCGGTCTGGATCGCCTGTTTGATATCGGCGCCTTTGAAGAGCGAGCCGGAAGGGTGGGTCGTGATCTCGATCTCGCCATTCGTCCCGGAGGTGACGCATTCGCCGAATTTGGCCGCGTTCTCGGAGTGGAAATTCGTCGCGGCATAGGCCAGCGGCATATCCCATTTCTCGGCCATGGCGGGCAGGGCCGCAGCCGTCAGCGCGGTCGCGGTCAGTAGGGTCGTGATGGTTTTCATGATTATCTCCCAGATGTGTCTTCCCGTCTTGCGCGGGGTCGTCGAGCAACTAACTCGTCGCGAACCGTGCCGGAGAATAGGGTGCAACGTCAAGATTAGGTTTCTTGCCCGCAATCATCTGCGCCAGCAGGCGGCCTGTCTTTGGCCCTGATGTCAGCCCGATATGGTGATGTCCGAACCCGGTCCAGGCGCCTTTCAGCCCCGGGGCCTCGCCGATCAGGGGGATCGAATCTATTGGCGCGGGTCTGTGGCCCATCCATTCCTCGGCGCGGGTATAGCGCAGCCCCGGAAAGGCCGCTTTGCCGCTTTTGAGCAGCAGATCGAAGGGCGCGCGGGAGGGGGCTGCGTCGAGCCCGCCAAACTCCACAATGCCTGCGAGGCGCAACCGGCCTTCCATGGGCGTGGCCACGAATTTGCCGCCCGCGATCATCATCGGGGATCTGGGCATGAGGCTGGGCTCCCAAAGCTCCAGATGGTAGCCGCGCTCGGATTCCAGCGGCACGTTGAGGCCGAGCGTTTTGGCAAGCGGGCCCGACCAGATGCCTGCGGCCAGAACGCATGTGGTGCAGGCGATCAGCTCTCCCCCCGCGCGCAGGCCTGTCACGGCGCCGTTTTCATGGGCGATGCCCTGCACTTCGGCCTTGATGCAGCGCCCGCCCAGCTGTTCAAAATGCGCAGCCAGGTCTTTGACATATTGGCCGGGATCAGCGATGCGCCCGTGATCGGGCATCTTCACGGCAAAGCCCAGATCAGGCGAGATCGCGGGGTCATAGGCGTTTGGCTGCGCGAGTTCTTCCCATGTGATGCCGTGATCACGGCGCAAGCCCCACGAGAAGGACTCGGCCTCGAAATCGGCGCGTTTTGGGTAGACATAGAGATAATCGCTGGGCACGATCCAGCGCGCAGCCCCGGTGTCCCGGGCCAGGTTTTGATGCTCTTGCAGGCTGTCGCCCACAACGCCCGCCACGGCTGAAGCGATGCGGCGCGTATCACCAGCATTGGCGTGGGCCAGATATTTGACGAGCCAGGGGCTGAGTTTTGGCAGGTAGCGCCATTTCATGAAAAGCGGCTGGCGCGGGTCAAGCAGCATGCGCGGCGCCTTGCGGATCAGCCCCGGTCCGGTCACCGGCACGCAGGCGGCAGAGGCAAGCACCCCGCCATTGCCATAGCTTGTCCCGCTGGCAGGCCCTTCGCGGTCGATGAGTACCACGTCAAACCCATCGCGTTTGAGCCAGATCGCGGTCGAGACGCCGACGATCCCTGCCCCGATCACTGCAATGGTTTTCATGCCGCCCCCGACTGTCCTGACCGGTTTTCCGGCCAAGCGATGTTGCAGCGACTGCGCAGGTGGTGTCAATTCGAACCAGATCGGAGACCGCATGACCCGCCCTATCGGCATCCTGATGCTTGACAGTCAGTTCCCCCGGATCCCCGGTGATATGGGCCATCCTGACAGCTGGCCTTTCCCGGTGCTGTGGTCAGTGGTCCGCCATGCCTCGCCCGGCCGCGTGGTGGAGCAGGCCGACCCCGCGCTGCTGGAGCCGTTTGTCGAGGCCGGGCGCGGCCTGATTGCGCAAGGAGCCGTGGGGATCACCACGACCTGCGGATTTCTGGCGCTGTTCCAGGACCAGTTGTCGCGCGCGCTCGACATCCCTGTGGCAAGCTCTGCGCTGATGCAGGTGGGGCTGGTCAATGCGGTTTTGCCTGCGGGAAGGCGCGCGGGCGTGGTGACGATTTCTGCCGCGCGCCTCAGCCCGGCGCATCTGGCCGCAGCGGGGGTGCCGGGTGGTACGCCTGTGGGCGGGACGGCGCCGGATGCGCATTTCACGCAAGTCATTCTGGGCGATCGCCCGCAAATGGACAGCGCGCGGGCCTGCGGTGATGTGGTCGCGGCGGCGCTGGCCTTGCAGGCGGCGCATGGTGATCTGGGCGCGCTGGTGCTGGAATGCACCAATATGACCCCCTACGCCCCGCAGGTGCAGGAGGCCACGGGCCTGCCGGTCTACACGGTCATGAGTTTCGCGCGCTGGTTTCAATCCGGCCTGAACGCGCCCGGCTATTGATGGGCAGGCATCAGATAACGCGCACCGGTTTGACGCTGGTCACGGCCCTGGCGGGCGGGCTTGTCTTTCAGTGGCTGGGCTTTCCGGCCGCTTTTCTGACCGGGCCTGCGCTGTTTGTCACGCTGGCCGCGCTGGCGGGGCTGGATGTGGAGATCCCGTTACGCCTGCGCGATACCTGCTTTGTGATCCTTGGCATCAATATCGGCTCGACCGTGACGCCGGATGTGATCTCGACCATCGCGAAATGGCCCGCGTCTTTTGCTGTCATGTTGCTGGTGATTTTGCTGATCATCGCCGTCTCGCGCCGGGTCATGCAGGCCGGGTTCGGCTTTGATCGGGTCTCGGCCTTCATGGCCTCGGTGCCGGGGCATCTGAGCTATGTTCTGGCGCTGAGCACCGATAGCCGGGCCGATATCGCCCGCGTCTCGCTGGTCCAGAGCATCCGGGTGCTGGTGCTGACGCTGTGCGTGCCTGCGCTGCTGGGGCTTGGTGGCGCGATCTCGCACAGTGCCTTTGACGCCCGCGCGATCATCCTGCCCGGCTGGATCGCGGTGCTGGTGGTGCTGACCGTGGCGCTGGGGCTGGTCTTTCAACGCCTTGCGCTGCCTGCGGCCTTCCTTCTGGCAGGTATCGCGGTGACGGCCACGGCCGAGCTGAGCGGCACCATCACAGGCACCCTGCCCCCGATCCTTGGCGCGGGCGCGTTCATCGTGCTGGGCGCGTTGATCGGCACGCGCTTTGCGGGTCAGAGTTTCAGCTCCCTGCGCGGCGCGCTTTGGGCGGGGCTTGTGGGGACGGCGCTGGCCATTGGCATTGCGGCGCTGGGAGCCGGTCTTGTGGCCTGGGCGCTGGATCTGCCGCTGGCGATGGTGCTGATCGCGTTTGCTCCGGGTGGGTTGGAGACCATGGCCGCGATGGCGATCCAGACGGGCTATGACCCGACCTTTGTGGCCGCCCATCATGTTGCGCGGCTTTTGATGCTGACGGTTTTGATCCCCTTATTGATGAGGCGTCTATGACTTCCGGGAGTTCTGCAAAATCTGTGACCCGCGCCCTGCGCCGGGCGCAAACCATGTTCGAGCCCGAGCCGGTCGCGCGAGCGTTCAATGCGATCACCACGCCTGACACCGTCATCCATCTGGCCCATCCGTTCGAGACGCTGACCGGCGGGGATTATCTGGCGCTTGCTCTGGGCGGGCTGCATGCCGCCTGGCCCGATCTTGAGCGTCGCGAGACCATCGTGATCGAGGGGCGCGACAGTGGCGGGCAGCAATGGCTTGGCTGTTGCGGCTACTGGACAGGGACGTTCAGGGCGCCCTGGCTGGGCCTGCCTGCCACGGGGCATATGGCGGTGATGCGGTTTCACGAATTTGCCCGGATCGAAGGCGGCCGGATTGTCGAGATGCAGATCCTGTGGGACATCCCGGAGGTGATGATGCAGGCGGGCGTTTGGCCTATGGGGCCGTCCCTTGGGCGCGAATTACATGTGCCGGGCCCTGCCACGCAGGACGGTTTGCAGGCCTCTGGCAACGGGGCCGCGGCCCTGGCGCTTGTCGAGGCGATGCTGGGCCGGCTCGGGGCCTATCGCACGGGCGGGGTGGCGGCCATGCAGCTTGAGGCCGCGTGGCACCCGCGTTGCAGCTGGTACGGCCCTTCGGGTATCGGCACCGGGCGCGGGATTGCGGGGTTTCGCAACTGGCACCAGATCCCCTTCCTGCGCGCCATGCCTGACCGGGTGGGCGATCCGGCGGGCGGGCATCTGTTTGGGCAGGGCAATTATGTGGGTTTCACCGCCTGGCCCGGTATGCAGGCGACGATCTCGGGTGACGGATGGCTGGGGATTGCGCCTGCGGGCCAAAGGATCACCATGCGCAGCCTTGATTTCTGGCGGTGTGCTGACGGGCTGATTTGCGAGAACTGGGTGCTTGTTGATTTGTTGCATGTTTTTGCGCAGATTGGCGTCGATGTATTGGCCCGCGCAGGTGAGCTGAGCCGCGCCCGCAGCGGGGCGCTCTTGCCGTAAGCAATCTGCTTGAAAAAGGGGCTGCAATGGCCGATCAACGGCGCGCCGGGATTGATCGTCGCGGTGTCTGCGCCATATGGATCAGGTGCAGCCCCGGCCCCTACCCCAACCTTTTTGGAGCAGTTATGAGATACAGCGTCCCCCTTGTAGCCCTTATCGTTACCTTGCCTGCTTTTGCGGAAGAGACGCGCCAGCTTGATGCGCATGAACATGGTGTGGGGCTTTTGAATATGGCGATTGATGGCAACGCCGTCGCGATGGCGCTGGAGGCGCCGGGGGCGGATATTGTCGGTTTTGAATATGCCGCCGAGAGCGAGGCTGATCTGGCCGCGATCGAGGCCGCGCTGTCGGCGCTCTCTGCCCCGCTGGATTTGTTCGTGATGCCCGATGCGGCCGCCTGTCGGGTCGTGGAGGCCGCAGCCGAGCTTGAAGGCGGGGGCGAGCATGGTCACGAGGATCATGCCGCAGAGCACGACGAGCAAGGGCATGATGAGAACGGGCATGAGGATCACGCGGAAGAAAAGCACGACGAGCACGGCCATGACGATCATGCCGACGCGGCGGGTCATACCGAGTTTCATGCCGAATACACGCTGAACTGCGACAATCCCGATGCGTTGCGCGAGATCACCTTCGCCTATTTCGACGCCTTCCCCAATGCGCTGGAGATGGAGGTGCAGATCATCACGGCATCCGGTGCGCAGGCCTTTGACGTGAAAAAGGACGCGCCGGTGCTGACTTTGGGGCAGTAGGCGCAGGTGAGCGATGCGACGCTTCAGATCACAGATGCGGCCTATCGCTGGCCGGGACGGGCCGGGTTTGGCCTGAGCCTTGCCGAGCTTGGCGTGGCGCGGGGTGAGGCTGTCTTGCTTCTGGGCGAAAGCGGCTCGGGCAAGTCAACGCTTTTGTCGCTGATTTGCGGGACGATTGTGCCTGATCGCGGGCGGGTCGAGATCGCGGGGACGGATATCACCGCGCTGTCTGGCGGTGCGCGGGACAGGTTCCGGGCTGAACAGATCGGTGTGATTTTCCAGCAGTTCAACCTGCTGCCCTTCGGCTCTGTGCAGGACAATATCACGCTGCCGCTGCGCTTTGCGCCCGAGCGGCGTGCCCGGGTCAGCGATGCGCGGGCAGAGGCGGCGGGGCTTTGTGCAGCCCTTGGTCTGCCGGATGGTGTGGCGACGGCCAAGGCCTCGGCGCTCAGCGTGGGTCAGCAGCAGCGCGTGGCAGTGGCCCGGGCGCTGATCGGCCAGCCGCCGCTGATCATCGCGGATGAGCCGACCTCGGCGCTGGATGCAGGTAGTCAGGCGGCGTTTCTCGATCTGCTGTTCGCCCAGACTGCTGCCCATGGCACCTCGCTTTTGATGGTCAGCCATGATCCGCGTCTGGGCGCGCGGTTTGACCGGGTGATCCGTATGGAAGAGATCGCCGTGATCGCGCGGGCCGTGGCATGATCGCCCGGCTTGCCATCGCATCGCTTCTGGCCCGGGTGCTGACCGTGGGGATGACCGTGCTGGCCATCGCGCTGTCTGTCGCGCTGTTTCTGGGCGTGGAGAAGGTGCGTACCGGAGCCAAGGCGAGCTTTGCCGACACGATCTCCGGCACGGATCTGATTGTGGGCGCGCGGTCGGGATCGGTGCAGTTGCTGCTGTATTCTGTGTTTCGGATCGGCAATGCGACCAATAACGTGACCTGGGAGAGCTATCTCGACATCGCCGCCCGCCCGGATGTGGACTGGATCGTGCCGATTTCGCTGGGCGACAGCCATCGCCAGTTTCGCGTCATGGGCACAACGCAGGGGTTTTTCGAGCATTACAAATACCGCCGGGGCAGATCGCTGGAGATGTCGGACGGGGTGATCATGGAGGATCTGTTTGACACGGTGATCGGCGCGGATGTGGCCGCGACGCTGGGCTATGGCATTGGTGATCCGATTGTAGTGGCGCATGGGTTGGCCTCATTTACCGAGCATCGCGACCAGCCGTTCCGTGTCTCGGGCATTCTGGAGAAGACCGGCACGCCGGTGGATCGCACTGTCATCATCAGCATGGAGGCGATCGAGGCGATCCATGTGGATTGGCAAAACGGCGCGCAGGTGCCCGGCCAGTCGACGCCCGCAGAGGTCATCCGGCAGATGGAGCTGACCCCGAAGGCCGTCACGGCAGCTCTGGTCGGTGTCGAAAGCCCCTTGCAGACCTTCGCCTTGCAGCGCGCGATCAACGAATATCCGCAAGAGCCCCTGCTGGCGATCCTGCCCGGTGTCGCCCTGCAGGAACTTTGGGGCATTGTGGGCCTTGCGGAGACGGCTTTAATGGCGGTCTCGGCCATGGTTGTTGTGACCGCGCTGATCGGGATGATGGCCACGATCTTTTCAAGTCTGAACGAGCGGCGCCGCGAGATGGCGATCTTCCGGGCCATGGGCGCGCGGCCCGGCACGATCCTGAGCCTTCTGGTCCTTGAGGCGATGGTGATGGCTGCCATCGGCGCGTTGCTGGGGCTGGCCTTGCTGTATCTGGGGCTGGTGATCGCGCAGCCGCTGCTGGACAGCGCCTTTGGGCTGTGGTTGCCGATTGAGGCACCGAGCCTGCGGGAATTGTGGGTGCTTTTGGGCGTGGTTGGTGCTGGCGCGATTGTGAGCCTTGTGCCTGCGATACGGGCTTACCGAATGTCGCTTGCCGATGGTATGATGGTTCGCACGTGAGATTTGAGAAGAGGTAGAGCTGATGTTGAACCGTAGAGCGGCCCTGATGCTTTTGTCCGGAACTGTTCTGGCCCCGCGGGCGGGTTTTGCCGCAACCGCGCGCGAGATCACCTGGGAGGATCTGATCCCGCCGGGCCTGCCCTATGCCGAGATCATCGGAGAGGGAGAGCTGGACGCGGAAAACGACACCTGGAACCCGATCTATGATGCCAATGCGACCAAGCTGAACGAGACGCTGAACGGGGCCTATATCAAGATGCCGGGCTTCATCATCCCGTTCGATGTCAGCGCCGAAGGGGTCACGGAATTCATGCTGGTGCCCTATGTCGGTGCCTGTATCCACACCCCGCCCCCGCCTGCCAATCAGCTTGTGATGGTCAATGCGGCAACCCCCTGGCCGGGGGATCAGCTTTGGGATCCGGTCTGGGTCACGGGGCGGATGCAAACGCAGTTGCAGTCCACTCAGCTGGGTCAGACGGGCTATTACATCGCCGCCGATGAGATGGAGGTCTATATATGGTAGGCCGGTCCCTGTCGCGCCGTGCGCTGCTGGCGGGATTGGCCGCATCCGCGCTGCTGCCCGGTCTGGCACGGGCCGAGGAGGTCATTGATCTGGCCTGGGAAGACCTGTTGCCGGAGGATCAAGGCGCTATCCCCAATGCGTTGCGCAGCCTGCTGCCGCATGACGAATCCGCGCCGCTGATCACGCGCCAGCCTGTCTCAAGCGGGGTGCGGGGCGATTGGAACGGGCAGATCGTGCGGCTGCCGGGCTTTATCGTGCCGATTGATTATGACGGGGCCAGCGTCACCGCCTTTATTCTGGTGCCCTATGTCGGGGCCTGTGTCCATGTCCCGCCGCCACCGGCAAATCAGCTGGTCTTTGTCACAACCCCCACACCGTATGAAAGCAAGGGCCTGTTTGAGCCCGTCAGCGTCACCGGCATGTTTGGTGTCTCTTCGCTGAGCACGCATCTGGCCGAGATCGGCTATGCCCTGTCAGCCGAGAAGATAGAGCCCTATCAGGGGTA
The DNA here is from genome assembly GCA_964352845.1 of uncultured Rhodobacterales bacterium. Classification (GTDB taxonomy): domain Bacteria; phylum Pseudomonadota; class Alphaproteobacteria; order Rhodobacterales; family Rhodobacteraceae; genus Litoreibacter. The sequence goes on from CAYGUB010000052.1 coordinate 9,612, forward strand.
GAGCGCGCGTCAGCATTCGGGCAGGTTGACCGCAAGCCCGCCCAGTGAGGTTTCCTTGTATTTCGTGCTCATGTCGATGCCGGTCTGGCGCATCGTCTCGATGCAATTATCAAGCGGCATGAAATGGGTTCCGTCCCCCCGCAGGGCGAGCGAGGCGGCGGAGACCGCTTTGATGGCACCCAGACCGTTGCGCTCGATACAGGGGACCTGAACGAGACCGGCGACCGGATCGCAGGTCATGCCAAGGTGATGTTCCAGCGCGATCTCGGCTGCATTTTCCACCTGCGCATTGCTGCCGCCCAGTGCCGCGCAAAGCCCGGCGGCGGCCATGGAGGAAGCGGAGCCGACCTCCCCCTGACAGCCGACCTCTGCCCCGGAGATCGAGGCATTGTGCTTGATCAACCCGCCAATAGCCGCCGCGGTCAGAAGGAAGGTGGACACGCCCTGCTCCGTCGCGCCGACGCAGTGATCGCGGAAGTAGCGCAGCACCGCAGGCAGCACGCCCTCCGCCCCGTTTGTGGGCGAGGTCACGACGCGGCCACCGGCTGCGTTTTCTTCATTGACGGCCATTGCATAGACGCTCATCCAGTCATTGATCGTATGCGGCTGGCTGAGGTTCTTGCCCTGTTCGGCCAGCAGCTGATCGTGGATATGTTTGGCCCGGCGCTTGACGCGCAGACCGCCCGGAAGCTCGCCTTTCTGGCGCAGACCCCGATCTATGCAGCCAAACATCGCGTCGCGCAATTTGCCGAGCCCTGTGTCAAGCGCGTCGGGGCTCATCAGGCTGAGCTCATTGGCGCGCTTCATCTGGGCGATGGTCATGCCCGACGCTGCGCCCATCTCAAGCATTTCGCGGGCGGAGCCGAACGGATAGGGGAAACCCGCCTCCTGCTTTTGGGTGTGCAGATCGGCGCTGCTGCGCGCAAGCTCTGCCTGCGTCACCACAAAGCCGCCACCGATGGAATAATAGGTCTCTTGCAGATAGAGGTTCCCTGCCGCGTCAAAGGCTTTGAGGATCATCCCGTTCGCGTGACCGGGCAGTGTCAGGTCATAGTCGACGACCAGATCGCTTGCCGGATCAAAGCTGAGCGGGGGCAGGCCGTCGGGGGTGACTGTGCGACTGCGCTCAAGCTCTGCGATCAGGGCGTCGGCCCGGTCAGGGTCAAGCGTGGCGGGCAACAGCCCCATGAAGCCCAGCATCACTGCGCGGTCGGTCGCGTGGCCCTTGCCGGTGAAAGCCAGCGAGCCATGGAGCGAGGCGCCCAGTGCTGCAAGCGTTCCGGCGCCGGGTTCGCGGTCGCGCCCGCTGCGCAGATCATCAAGGAACATGCCAGCAGCCGTCATGGGCCCCATTGTATGGGAGGAGGACGGGCCGATGCCGATCTTGAAGATGTCAAAGATGCTCAGAAACATGGTGTTTCTATATCCCAAACGAAAACCGCCGCGTGATCAGGACAGACACGCGGCGGTTGATTTACGACCCGAGGCTGCGCTTGCAGCTAGCTGCGGCCTTTCCACGGCACCAGATAGCCTTCGGCGAGACGGAACAGGATGTCGATGGCGTAGCCGATGATCCCGATCAGGATGATCCCCATGATCACGATATCGGTAAGCTGGAAGCGCGATGCGACCATGATCATCATGCCCGCGCCGACCTCGGCTGCGACAAGCTCTGCGGCGACAACCGTGCCCCAGCAGACGCCCATCGCGACCCGCGCGCCGGTGAAGATCTCGGGCAGGGAGTTGGGAATGATGACGTGTCGCAGAATTTGCCATTTGGAGGCGCCCAGCGAATAGGCCGCGTGGACCTTTGTGATATTCACGCCCGACACGCCTGCGCGCGCGGCGATGGTCATGATCCAGAGCGCGGCCAGGAAGAGAAGCACCCATTTGCCCACCTCCCCGATGCCGGCCCAGATGATCACCAGCGGGATCAGGGCAAGCGGCGGGACGGGTCGCATGAATTCGACGATCGGGTCGAACCAGCCGCGGAACCAGCCCGACAGCCCCATCGCGTAGCCCAGCGGGATGCCGACGATGGCGCCCAGTATGAAGCCCACGACCACGCGTTCGAGCGATTTATAGAGATGCTGCCAAAGCGAGAAGTTCTGATAGCCCTCGGACGCCACGCTCAGGAAACGGGTGAACACTTTCTCGGGCGCGGGCAGCCAGACGGATTCCATTTGCAGACCGCTGGTCGGCTCGAAATTCGGCGTGCCGCGTGACGAGAACCGGATTTCGCCATTCTCGACCGGGATTTTCTGATCGCTGACGATCCGGCCATCCTCGCCATATTCCACCGGCGCGCCGTTGATGGCGGTGATTTTCAGATCGCCATCGCCCGCCTCGTCATTGGCATTGATCCGCAGCAAGGTCGTGCGGAAGGCTGTCGCGGTCATCGCGTCGTTTTTGGCGAAACCCTCATCGGGCCCGTCAAGCACGGGATCTTCGGGTTCCTCGCCAAAGGAGTGCACGCGCACGAGCACGGTCGCCTCATCGGTCTCGCCCGCCGCATTTTGCGCGGTATAGGTAAAGCTGGTATCGCCCAGAAACGGGCCCGGCGCATGCAGGAAAGAGGGCAGAAGGCTGGAGCCGGTAAAGGCGCCCCAAATGAAAAACAGCGTCACAACCGAGATAATCGAGGCGGCACGATTGGGCCGCACCGCGCTTTCATCACCGAAGGTGACTGTTTTGAGCGAATTGTACCCGCCCGCCTGCATCGCGGCACCGGCCAGCGCCCTGACGATGAAGAAGGCCCCAATGAAGATGGCCACATAGACCAGTAATACGAATAAACCTGTCATGACGATGCCTCCGTGCGGCCCATGATCTCTTCTTCCATGTCCCAGATCATCGACAGGATTTCTTCGCGGGTCGGGCCGTAATCTGCGTGTTTCTTGACCTCGCGCAGATCGGCGCCGACGCCCATTTCCGCGAAAGGCAGGCGGTATTCCTTGTGGATGCGGCCGGGGCGGGGTGCCATGACAAGCAGGCGTTCGCCCAGAAGCAGCGCCTCCTCGACCGAGTGGGTGATCAGGATGATTGTTTTGCCGGTCTCTTTCCACAGTTTCAGCACGAGGCTTTGCATCTTCTCGCGGGTCAGCGCGTCGAGCGCGCCCAGCGGCTCGTCCATCAAGATGACGTCTGGATCATTGGCAAGACAACGGGCCAGCGCCACGCGTTGCTGCATGCCGCCCGAAAGCTCGTAGATCGCTTTTTCCTTGAAGTCCTGCAGCCCGACCACCTCCAGCAGGTGATCGACATTCTGCGCATAGTCGCTTTCGCGCGCGCCCTTCATGCGCGGGCCGAAAGCCACGTTGTCACGCACATTCATCCATTCAAACAACGCGCCTTGCTGGAACACCATGCCGCGTTCTGAATCCGGCCCTGTGACCTGATGATCGCCCAGCATGATCTTGCCCTCGGTGGGTGCCAGAAACCCCGCGAGGATATTGAGCAGGGTCGTCTTGCCGCAGCCAGAGGGGCCGAGGACCGACATGAGATCACCCGAGGCGAGCTCCAGCGAGACATTTTCAAGCGCCTGGACCGAGCCACCATTGGGCAGATCAAAACGCATGGAGATATTTTGGATGGAAAGGCCGGACATGCGCGATGTATCTCCCGAAAGGCGGCGTAAATCTGTGTTCTGACGGCCCCGCTACAGATCGGGGCCGTCAGGGATTTTCGTCACAGGTGCTTATTGCACCGCGGAAATTGGTCCGGTGTTCACGCGGCTTGAGTAGTCATCAAGCGCGGCGTCGATGGAGCCTGCCTCCACGAATACGTCAGCGACGCCTTTCATGAAGGTCTGGACGTTGCCGCCGTACCATTTCTCAGACAGGTGCTTTTCGACGCTTGTGAAGGACATCTTCGAGATCTCGCTTTTCGCCGCATGCAGG
>CAYGUB010000053.1:0-13409 GCA_964352845.1 uncultured Rhodobacterales bacterium
GGATATTCGGGGCAGGTCTGCTGAGATGCGGTAGGCGGGTGGTGGTGATCGCCAGAGTGCCGCCCCAGGCATAATCAATCGAAACCTGCGCCAATTGCGGATAGACCTGACCCATCGCGCTGCGCACTTTGGCTGCAATGTTTTTGGGAAAGCGGTAGCCGTAATTCTCGCCGCCCCCGAAAATCAACCGGCCATCCTCGCTTTTGCGGAAGTAGTTCACGACGAATTTGCTATCGGCCACGGCGATATCGCCAGGAAGGATCTCCGGATGCAGGGTCAACGGGGCGGTGGCGACAATGAAATTATTGATCGGCATGACATGGGCGGCGATGCCCTGCGATAGACCAGTGCCATAACCATTGGTCGCGATGATGACATGCTCTGCGATGATCTGGCCCCGTGCGCTGCGGAGAATGGCAGGGCTTGCGTGTTCGATCTGCTCAATAGCGGTCTGCTCAAATATGCGCACGCCAGCAGCAAGCGCCGCTCGGGCCAGCCCGAATGCATAGCGCAACGGATGCAGATGGCCCGCGTCCAGATCAAGTATACCGCCCTGATAGGCCGTCGTCCCTGTGGCCGCTGCGCAGGCCTCGCGGTCAAGATCGCGCAGCGCGTCGTAGCCGTATTGCGCCCGCAGGTGACGGGCGTAGGCGCGCGCTTTGGGCAGATCGCGCGCCTGCCAACAGGCGCTGAGCACTCCGGGTTTGTAGCAGGCATCGGGCGCATGTTCGGCGCAGAGATCCCGCGTCAGATCCTTCGCGCTTTGGGCCATGTCCCACAGCCGATGCGCAGCCTCCTTGCCCAGACGACGTTCCAGCGCGGTCTGATCCATATTGAACCCCGAGCCCAGCTGGCCACCATTGCGTCCCGACGCGCCCCAGCCAACCCGCTGGGCATCAACCAGAACGACGTCAAGCCCGGCCCGGGCCGCAAAGAGCGCCGCGCAAAGCCCGGTATAGCCGCCCCCCACCACGCACAGATCGGCGGTGATACAACCCTTCAGGGCCGGGTTCGGATCGGAGGCTGTGGCAGTTGCGGCATAGAGGCTTGGCGCATGCAGGCCGCGCCGGTCATTTGCATAAAGCAGGTTCATACATTGGTTAGCAGATGTTCGCGTTCCCACGGGCTGATGACTTGCAGGAATTCATCATATTCAGCCGCTTTGACAATGGAATAGACCCGAGCGAAATCGGGATGCAGCAAGGCGTGGATATCGCCCGCGCCATTGAACAGATCAAGCGCGCTTGACAGGCCACGCGGGAAATCGGCCGAGCTGTCATAGGCATCCCCCTCAAAGGCGCTCTTGGGCTCGCGCTCTTCTTTGAGCCCCAGATAGCCGCAAGCGAGCGAGGCGGCGATGCCCAGATAGGGGTTGCAATCCATCCCGGCCAGACGGTTTTCAACCCGGCGGGCAGGCGGGTCGGAAATCGGAATACGCAGACCAGTGGTGCGATTGTCGCGCCCCCATTCGAGGTTTATAGGCGCCGCGTGATCTTTGACATAGCGCCGGTAGCTGTTCACATAAGGCGCCAGCAGGGCGAAGACGCTGGGCAGATGGGTTTGTAGCCCCGCGATAAAGTGGCCGAAAGCGGGCGTCTCGGCAGCGCCCGGCCCGGAAAAGATATTGCCGCCAGTCGCCTTGTCGAGGATCGAGTGATGGATATGCATGGCCGATCCCGGCTCATCGGCGATAGGCTTGGCCATGAAAGTCGCAAAGCAGTCGTGACGCAGGGCGGCCTCGCGGATGGTGCGTTTGAAATGAAAGATCTGATCGGCCAGATGGACCGGGTCGCCATGCAGAAGGTTGATCTCCAACTGGCCCGCGCCACCTTCCTGCGCGATCCCGTCGATTTCGAACCCCTGAAGCTCGGCGAAATTGTAGATGTCATCAATGACCGGCCCGTATTCATCGACTGCCGACATGGAATAGGCCTGACGTGCCGCAGCGGGCCTGCCGGAGCGCCCCATCATCGGCCGAATGTCATGGGCGGGATCGATATTGCGCGCCACGAGGTAGAATTCCATCTCCGGGGCCACAACGGGCTCCCAACCTTGCGCGCGATACATCGCAACCACACGTTTGAGCACGTTGCGCGGCGCAAAGGGGATCGGCGCGCCTTCCTGATCATAGGCGTCGTGGATGATCTGGAGCGTTCCGTCATCGGTCCAGGGCGCGGCCACGGCGGTCCCCATATCGGGTTTGAGCACCATGTCGGGCTCTGTGAACCCGCCGGGGCCCGCAGCCTCCCCCCAGCCGCCGGTGATGGTCTGGAAATAGATCGAGTTGGGCAGATAGAACTGCGACTGGCGCGCGAATTTGGAGGCGGGAACCGCCTTGCCCCGCGCGATGCCGGGGGTGTCGGCAATGACGCATTCGACCTCATCCAGCCGCTTGGTCTCAAGATACCGCCGCGCGGCCTCGGGCAGGGTGTCTGTCCAGTCAGCCATAGCGCCTGTCTTTGAAAAATTGCGCAATTTGGCCCGCAAGCTGCTTATTGTCGGATGGGTTTTTCGCCCGTTCCGCCACCGCATCCATCAGCGCGTCGGGGTAATCCGCCGTTCCGCGCCTGATCCGGGCATATTCGCTGACGATCTCGCCCGAGAATTCGGGATGCGGCTGAACCGTGAAGGCGCGCCTGTCATAGATCAGCGCCGCGTTTTCGCAAAAGGCGTTGGAGGCCACCGGCGTGGCGCCTTCGGGACGGGTGATGACCTGATCCTGATGCCAGGCGTTCAGCTGCAACTCACCCAGACCCGCGAAATCATAGCCCGTCAGCCCAAGCGCCCAGCCCTTGTCGAATTTCTCGACCACGCCGCCCAACGCCTGCGCGATGATCTGATGGCCAAAGCAGATGCCCACCAGTGGCACATCCGCGCCGTAAGCCTCGCGGATGAACGCCTCAAGCGGCGGGATGAAGGGCAGATCGTCATAGGCCCCGTGTTTGGAGCCGGTCAGCAGCCAGCCGTCACAATCATGAATACTGGCCGGAAAGACCATGTTCTCGACATCGTAATCGGCAAAACGGAAGCCGTGACCATCAAGCAGCCGCGCGAACATCTCGGGGAAATCACCATGCGTGTCCTCGATCTCGGGCATGGTATGGCCGCAGGACAGTATTCCGATTTTCATATCACCCACACCGATCGTTTCGCCCCCGTGAATGTCGCGACACCGCAGGCTGTGTCAAGGCTAGCGTATCATTTGCGGGCGGTAGCGGATGCGCCGGGCGGCGTCTTGCGGCAAGTGCCGGTTCAATCGGGTGTTGGCCCGCCCGAACAGCCCGATCAGGATCAGCGTCAGCACGATGAAATAGCCCGCAAAGATCGGATAGGCCACAAAAGGGTTGAAGGTCTTGTCGGCGAAGTAATTGGCATAATAAAGCGCGTCGCCGCGCTGCTGCCATGTCGGAAAACCAGCGAAGAAGACCAGAGCGGTTGCGTGAAACAGAAAGATCGCCTCGTTGGTATAAGCGGGCCATGCGAGCCTGAGCATCGTGGGCCATGTAATGCGCCGGAATTTGGACCAACCGGCGAGCCCGTAGGCGTCAGCCGCCTCCAGCTCTCCGCGTGGGACAGAGCGCAAAGCGCCATAGAAGATCTCGGCCGAATAGGCGGATGTGTTGAGGATAAGCACGACCAGAGCGCCAGCCCAGGCAGAGGTCAGCCACCCCAGACCGGGCGCGATCTGCTTGAGCTCAATGAACAGGTAGTAGGCAAGAAAGAACTGTATGAACAACGGTGAGCCGCGGAAAACGAAGATGAACCACTCCGCCGGTTTGCGCAGCCATGCAGTGCTGCTGTTCTTGGCGACGGCCAGCCCGCTGGCGAAACAAAACCCCGCAAGGACGGCAAGAACGCCGAAATAGATGTTCCAGATCAGCCCGGAGCCTATCAGCGTTATCTGTTGGCAAAGTGTGAAATCCTCACGCGGCAGGAGACGCTCGCCAATTCCTATCGCTCGCAGCCCGTAATCTGCGATGGTCTGAAGGCAGCTCATACCGTGCCCCCCAAAGTGGCTTGGCCCTTGCTCAGCCGGGCCGTCAGGCGGGCCAGCGCGATCTCCGAGATCCGGGTGAAGCCGAGATAGAAGACCAGAAGCGCCAGAAAATACCACATCCGCCAGTCGCCATGCGGGTAGCTGGTGAAACGCTCGGTCTTGGTCCCGCCAAGCTCGCGGGCCCAATAGACGATGTCCTGGACCCCCAGCAGGAACAAAAGCGGCGTGGCCTTGATCAGCACCATCCACAGGTTGGACAGGCCGGGCAGGGCATAGATCCACATCTGCGGCACGGTGATGCGCCGGAATATCTGGCGGCGCGTCATGCCATAGGCCGCGGCCGTCTCGGTCTGGGCCCGGGGCACAGCGCGCATGGCGCCATAGAGCACGTTGGCCGCAAAAGCCCCGAAGACCAGCGCGAAGGTGAAGGCTGCGGTCGCAAACCCATAGAGCTTATGGACCCATTGCGGCGCGGTCCCCAGCGGCAGTTTGGCCGCAGCACAGACCACGAAATCATTGCCCTGCCGGATCGGCTGGTCCCAATCGGGACAGAATAGGTGATGGCGCGTCCACTCCAGCGCCTGATCGAGCGCGAGGACGAAGAACAAGAACAGCGCGATATCGGGAATGCCGCGCACGAAGGAGATATAGCCCTGCCCAAACCATCGGAGCGGCGGCACAGGCGACCGGGCCGCAATCGCCCCGCCAAAACCGAACAGCATCGCCAGGGGAGCGGTGACCGCCAGCAGGGCCAGCACCGTGCCAAACGCATAGTAGAATTGCAGATGTTTGGCATGGGTCAGGTAGCAGGCGAGCCAGCTGAGCCCTTCAAGGGCAGAAGGATCGGTGCAGAAGGAAAAAATAGCGCGGCCTCAACAATTATGGGGGCCGGTCCGAACCGGCGCCCCAAGAGATCGGATTTGCAGGCTCAGAACTGCGCAGAGCCCGGCAGATGTTTGGCGATCAGCGCGTTGAGCGAGCCGTCATCCTTCATGGACTGGATCGCGGCGTTGAACTTCTCGCGCAACTCCCCGTCGCTTTCGCGCAGACCGATGCCGATGCCATCGCCCAGAAGCACATCTTCGCCCACGATCGACAAATCCGCCTCGGCCTCGGCGATGGGTTCAAGATAGGCCTTGTCGGCCAGCACTGCATCGGCCTCACCATTCTTCACGGCAGCGACGGTTTCCTCAGGCGTTGCGAACTCGACCAGCGTGGCACCGGATGAGGCGATATGGCTGGCCTGGATCGTATTGGTCTGGGCCGCAATCACGCCGCCTTCAAGGTCTACATCCGGGCTCAGCGCCAGATAGGCGGACGGGTCGGGCTGGGTGTAGTTCTGGGTGAAATCGATCACCTCGTCACGCTCTGCCGTGATCGACATGCCGGCAATGATGGCGTCGTAATTGCCCGAGACGAGGTTGGGGATGATGCTGTCCCACTCATTTGTGACCCATTCGCATGTCAGCTCGGCGCGGGCGCAAAGCTCGTCGCCCAGCTCACGCTCGAACCCGTCGACCTCGCCTGCATCATTGATGAAGTTATAGGGCGGGTAGGCGCCTTCCGTCCCCATGCGCACGGTATCGCCATGGCCATCGGCGAAAGCTGCCCCGGTCGTCAGGGCAAGCGCCAGGGCGCTTGTGATCAGGTGTTTCATGTTGGTCTCCTCACTGTTTATGGATCGTTTTGTCGCTATTTGTATCAGATGCGGCTCACGCAGGGATGGTGGCGCTTAGAAATTGCTGCAAACGCGCGGATTTCGGCGCGCCAAACAGGGCATCGGGCGGGCCGGATTCCTCGATCAACCCCTTGTGCAGAAAGACGACCGTGTCGGCCACATCGGCCGCCAGCCTCATATCATGGGTCACGATCAGCATGGTGCGCCCCTCTGCGGCGAGATCCTTGATGACCTTGACCACTTCCTGTTCCAGCTCAGGGTCGAGCGCGGATGTAGGCTCGTCAAATAAAAGCGCCTTGGGCCGCATTGCAAGCGCGCGGGCGATGGCGGCGCGTTGTTGCTGGCCGCCCGACAGCTGCGCGGGGTAGGCGTCGCCCTTATCGCCGATCCCCACCTTGCCCAGCAGCGCGCGGGCGCGGGTCTCGACCTCTGCCGGGTCTTCGCGCAGAACCGTGACGGGGGCCTCCATGACGTTTTGCAGAATGCTCATATGCGACCAGAGATTGAACTGCTGGAACACCATCGCAAGATTGGTCCGGAACCGGGTGATTTGCCGCGCATCCGCCGGACGCCTGTTCATGCCGGAGCCTGCCCAGCGGACGGGCTCTCCCTCAAACCGGATCTCGCCTTGCTGGCTGTCTTCCAGCAGGTTGGCACAGCGCAAGAGGGTCGATTTGCCGGAGCCTGACGAGCCAATCAGCGCAATCACATCGCCGGCGCGCGCGGCGATGCTCACGCCTTTAAGCACTTCCAGATCGCCATAGGCCTTATGCAGGTCGGAGATCTCGATTACGAGTGATGTGTCATCCGCCAAAGATGCCGGGCCCCCAAGAAATATCCCCGCGCAGTAATCCTCATCACGGGTGGTTTTGCAATGGGGCGTGGCGGTTGACGCTAGGGCATTTTGGGGATGGCACAGCCATATAGTCCTGTGGCGTGACTTTTTTCAGACTGCGGATGCAAAGCAAGTTGCATACATCGTCTGGCAGGCTGTCTAGCGCGGCCGTGATGGCCCTTTGGAGCGGGGCAACATGGCTCGGACGGGCCGTTATCAGCGGCAAGGCCGGTGTCGGCGGCGTGCGTGCGATGATCTTGAGACGGCTGGGGAAGCTGTCCCAACGCTGCATCATGGTCCATGAGATCACGTCGATCGCCGCAAGATCAGCCATGCCGTCCGCCACCATCCGGGCCGAGCTTCGATGGCTGCCGCTTTGTACTGTCTTGCTGAAATGCCAGCCTTGCGAGAGCGCCAGATTTTGCGGCGCCGCCCAGCCGCTTTGTGACATGGGGTCATTATAGGCCAGCGGCGCCAGCGCGAAATCCGAGAGGGCGTCGCGCGGATCCTCAAGGCGGGCCACCATCACGCTATAGTATTGGCCGGGCGCACAATCTATCGCGTGATCCCAGACACCGACCAGACTGACCTGGCTGTGCAGGCGTTCCCGGTAAGGCATGCCGCAGCTTTGGGAGAGCAGAAGATCGGGCGACAGCCAGTGATCCCAGACCGCATCCGAGCGGCTTAGCGCCTCCGGACAGGTGGGCAGGTCCAGAGTCTGGCGGATATGCTGCCACAAAAGATCATGCGCCGCGCGCGTCTGCGGCCGGTCATACATGGGCAGAGAGGCGATCACCTAACCGAGGCGGGCTTCGACACGTTGACGGGCAAGCGCGGAGTCGCGGTCATTGACACCCAGCAGCGGCGCGACGAGCCGCAGGATGCCGTCTTCCTCATGATCGCGCACACCATCGGAGAGCACCAGTTCCCACAGCGCCTCGATCACGGTGTCGCGGTCCTCATAGGCCACGGCATCCTTGATGGCGCGGGTGAACTGCACTGTGTCATTGGCCTCTGCCTCAATGCCCTCTGCCTCATCGCGCAGGGCCGCAGCCTCGTCGGTGGAAATGCCATAGCGCCGTGACAGGATCAGTTCGATCCGGTCGGCCTCCACATCTGCGTATTCCCAGTTTGACCGCGCGACCCGCACCAAAAGCGCCGCCAGCGCCAGCCGGGCATCGGCATCTGGTGTCTCTGACGGCTCAGTGCCGCCCAAACGCTTGAGGAAGTCTCCGATCATGTCTTACCCTGTCTTTGTCCATTTCGCCTAAGAGATAGGTCAGTCATACCCTTCTACAATGATCAAATCGCCCTGAGACGCCGGGTCACGGATTGCTTTGGCTGCCTGATATTCCGGGCTGTCATAGCAGGCCTGCGCGGTTTCCAGGTCGGCAAACTCGATCACAACGCTGCGCGCACGCATCGCGCCTTCCTTGATCTGCTGGGCGCCGCCGCGCACGATAAACCGCGCGCCGTATTTCTCGAAAGGCAGGGCATTGGCCTTGCGGTAGGCCTCATAGATGTCCGGGTCATGCACATCGACATGGGCGATCCAGTAGGCTTTCGGCATGGCGGCCTCCTTATACCAGTCTTGAGTTCTCTTTCGCGGCTCGCACGAAACCCGCAAAAAGCGGATGCGGATCAAAGGGCTTGGATTTCAGTTCGGGATGAAACTGGACCCCGATGAACCAGGGGTGGTCGCGCACCTCGACGATTTCCGGCAAGCGGCCATCGGGCGACATGCCGGAGAAGACAAGGCCGCATTTTTCCAGCTGCGCGCGGTATTGCACATCGACCTCATAGCGGTGGCGATGACGCTCCTCGATGCTGAGCGCGCCGTAGACTTCCGCCGCTTTGGACCCTTCGGTGAGGGTTGCATCATAGGCCCCCAGCCGCATCGTGCCGCCCTTGTCATCCTCATGCTTGCGGGTCACCTTATGATTGCCCTGTACCCATTCCTTGAGATGATACACCACCGGCGTAAAACGTTTTTTCCCGGCTTCATGGTCAAATTCCTCAGAGCCTGCATCCTTGAGCTTCACAAGATTGCGCGCCGCTTCAATCACCGCCATCTGCATGCCCAGACAGATGCCCAGATAGGGGATCCTATGCTCACGGGCGAATTGCGCGGCCTTGATCTTGCCCTCCGTGCCGCGTTCGCCAAACCCGCCGGGCACGAGGATGGCGTGAAAGCCTTCCAGATGCGGGGCCGGGTCCTCGCGGTCGAAAATCTCCGCATCAACCCATTCGATCTTGACCTTGACGCGGTTTGAGATCCCGCCATGGGTCAGCGCCTCGGCGATCGATTTATAGGCGTCCTCGAGCTGGGTGTATTTGCCAACAATCGCGATCCGAACCTCGCCCTCGGGGTTGTGGATCCGGTCGGACACATCGAGCCATTTGTCCAGCTGCGGCTGCGGTGCCGGGGCAATCCCGAACGCGTCCAGCACGGCCTGATCGAGCCCCTCCTTGTGATAGGCCAGCGGCGCGTCGTAGATCGTAGACAGATCCTGCGCCGCGATCACGCTGTCGGGGCGGACATTGCAAAACAGCGCCAGCTTTTCGCGCTCTTTTTCGGGGATGGGCCCTTCCGAGCGGCACACAAGCACATCCGGCGCAATCCCGATAGAGCGCAATTCCTTCACGGAGTGCTGCGTCGGTTTGGTCTTCAGCTCACCCGAGGCGGCAATATAGGGCAGGAGGGTCAGATGCATGAAGATGCACTGACCGCGCTGCTTGTCCTGACTGAATTGGCGGATCGCCTCAAAGAAGGGCAGCCCCTCAATATCGCCGACCGTTCCACCGATCTCGCACAGCATGAAATCGACCTCATCCTCACCGATGGCGATGAAGTCCTTGATTTCATTAGTCACATGCGGGATCACCTGGATCGTTTTGCCCAGATAATCGCCGCGCCGCTCCTTCTCCAGCACGGTCGAATAGACCCGGCCTGAGCTGATCGAATCTGTCGCGCGTGCAGCGACCCCGGTGAAACGTTCGTAATGGCCCAGATCCAGATCAGTCTCCGCCCCGTCATCAGTGACAAAGACCTCCCCATGCTCAAACGGGCTCATCGTGCCGGGATCGACAATGAGATATGGATCAAGCTTGCGCAGCCGAACCGAGTAGCCACGCGCCTGCAAGAGCGCCCCCAAAGCGGCCGAGGCCAGTCCCTTGCCAAGCGAGGACACCACACCGCCGGTGATGAAAACGAATTTTGCCATTGCCGCGATATGCCCCGTGTCAGCCGATAAAATGCTGTGGAAACGGCCTGAAGATGCGCGTACCCACGGGATTTAACCCTTAGAGGATTCGACGCAGCCTCGCAAGCGGTTGCCCCCACATAATGTGTTCGCCCCCGCGTAACCCGCCAGAAATAGTAGGAATTATCTACTCGTTTGGCGCAGGTGCCGGTGTGGGCGGGACCAGTGGCGCATCATCGAGGCTGGGGGGCAGAAGATCATCGCCTGCAGGCTGCTCGATCACCGCAGGCGGCAGCAAGTCAGCGCCATCCAGCACCGATCCCGTGCCTGCATTGCGCGTCGCAAGAATGGTAAGCGTGATCGAGGTGATCACGAAAGCAATCCCGAACAGCCAGGTCAGTTTGCCAAGCGCGCTGATCGCCGGGCGCCCGGTCATCGCGCCGCCACCGCCACCGCCAATCCCAAGGCCACCGCCCTCGGATCGCTGGATCAACACGATGCCAATGAGACAAAGTGAGATAATCAGGTGAATGGTCAGTACGATATTTTCCATGAACCAGCAGTCCTCAAAGCGCGCGTGCCTCGTATCTAGTCGCGCCAGCGCATGCGTGCAACCCTGCGCGCACTGCGCAATGCCCATTCGCGCCGATTTCACGCTTTCCCCTGCGCGGCTGGCTGGCTATACCGGCGCGGGTTTGTCTTGGGATTAGGTAGGATACGCATATGGCCAATGTCGTCGTTGTCGGAGCTCAGTGGGGTGATGAGGGCAAGGGAAAGATCGTCGACTGGCTGTCGGAGCGCGCCGATGTCATCGCGCGGTTCCAGGGCGGACATAATGCGGGCCACACGCTGGTGATAGATGGCAAGGTTTACAAACTGTCCCTGCTGCCATCGGGGATCGTGCGCGGGGGAAAGCTGTCGGTGATCGGCAATGGCGTGGTGCTTGATCCCTGGCACCTGCGCGAAGAGATCGAGAAGCTGCGCGCACAGGACGTCGAAATTACGCCCGATAATCTGATGATCGCCGAGAATACCCCCCTGATCCTGCCCATCCATGCAGAGCTTGACCGGGCGCGTGAGACCACCAACACGGTCGCCAAGATCGGCACGACCGGGCGCGGCATCGGTCCGGCCTATGAGGATAAGGTCGGGCGGCGCGTTATCCGTGTGGCCGATCTCGCCGACCCCGCCACGCTTGAGGCACGGGTCGACCGGCTGCTGCAACATCACGATGCATTGCGGCGGGGCATGGGCCTGCCGGAGGTAGATCGCGCAGCACTTCTTGAGGCTCTATCCGAGATCGCGCCATCCGTTTTGCAATATGCCGCCCCCGTCTGGAAAGTGCTGTCAGAGCATCGGCGCGCCGGCAAGCGCATCCTGTTTGAAGGAGCCCAGGGCGCCTTGCTGGATGTGGATTTCGGAACCTACCCGTTTGTGACCTCCTCGAATGTGATTGCAGGGCAGGCGGCGACAGGGACGGGTATCGGCCCCGGAGCAATCGATTTCGTGCTTGGCATCGTGAAGGCCTATACCACCCGCGTCGGCGAAGGACCTTTCCCGGCTGAGCTGGATGATGATGACGGTCAACGGTTGGGCGAACGGGGGCATGAGTTTGGCACGGTAACAGGCCGCAAGCGCCGTTGCGGGTGGTTTGATGCCGCGTTGGTGCGCCAGACCTGCGCCACCTCGGGTGTCAGCGGCATCGCATTTACCAAGCTCGACGTTCTGGACGGGTTTGAGGAGCTGAAAATCTGCACCGGCTACCGCCTGGATGGCGCGGAAATTGATTACCTGCCGACGGCCTCCGATCTGCAGGCGCGCTGCGAGCCGATCTATGAGACGATGCCGGGCTGGGCTGAAAGCACGGAAGGTGCGCGGCGTTGGGCCGATCTTCCGGCTGCGGCAATCAAATATGTCCGGCGCGTCGAGGAATTGATCGAATGCCCGGTCGCCCTACTTTCTACCTCACCGGAACGCGATGACACGATCCTCGTGACGGACCCGTTCGTAGACTGAGAGGCATTCATGGCACTGAGTTACAAGGCGCGCAGACGTTGGGCGTTGATCATCCTGCTGATAGGCTTGCCGGTATATATCGTTCTTGCCGTTACGCTGGTCGGCCTGTTGCCGCGCCCCAGCTTCGTGGTGGAGCTGTGCATCTATCTGGGCCTTGGCGTCGTCTGGGCCATTCCGCTTCGAGTGGTCTTTCGCGGTATCGGACAATCGGATCCTGACGCGAAATAGCGCTTCGCGCAAAATGTCTGATCCCCCTGTCTCTGCCGGAGAGGAAAAGTTCAACGCGCCTTGCGTGAATTTCTTGGAAGCTCAGGCCAAGGGCCGTGTATCCGAACGCGATTGGCAAGTTTCTTCGCAAGCTCGGCTATACGCACGAAAAAAGTCGCTGGTGGCCGCCGAGCGGTTGCCGTTGATCGCGCCATTGGTCCGAGCGACAATGGCAACGCACCAAGGTAAGGCGTCACCGCGAGGAGTGGTTCAGGCACCGTATCCCGGCTGTGTCGGCACGGCCAGAACGGCCAGAACGGCCAGAACGGGTTGTCTTCATTCCCTCTCGGGACATTGCTTGCAATGCCCTGCCGGGCAGTGGACGAAACATCTGTGAAGACGAACCTGACCCGGTTGCGGGGATGGGCACCGCGTGGGGATCGCTTGGTCATGGACGCGCCATTCGGGTCGTGGGGGACACAAACCTTCATCGCAGGGCTCACCGCCGATGCCATGATCGCGCCCTGGGTCATCAAGGGGGCCATGCCTCTCGTGACATTCGCTTTGCGAATGCACTGCCGGTAATAGATGGCCCTGCCTTCGCGACCTGCGTCGAAAAGGTGTTAAAGCGTCATGCGAAAAAGCCTCAATCACGTAACACTGCCTGAAATCAAAGATTTTGGGCGCGTTACGTGATGCGTGATGTTTCAGGTATTTCGTCAGACGCTATAGTCCCGGAACTGGAACCCGGCACGGTCGTCATTCTCGACAACCTTGCCACGCACAAGAACGCCTCAGCAGCAAAGGCAATGCGCGACGCAGGGTGCTGGTTCCTCTTCCTGCCGCCCTATAGCTCAGACCTCAACCCCATTGAAATGGCCTTCTCGAAGCTCAAGGCCCACCTCAGACGGATCGGAGCGAGGACGTTCACCGACATGTTCGAGGCCATCGCAGAAGCCTGCAATCTCTATTCGCCTCAAGAGTGCTGGAACTACTTCAATGCTGCCGGGTATGTCTCAGGTTAAAGACGGGATGCTCTAAAGGGGTGAATCACATCTCAACCTCCATGGGAATCCCTTACGATTCAGGTTCAAACCGAAACGCTTTATAGGGGCGGTCACGTCTTCAGCTTCACGCAACCAAGCGGCGACATGGTCGATGGAACAGAGGGAGGTCACTGCGGCCATCACGCTGCCCGGTTGTTTGGGTGCGCTGCAGGTGTCGAGTTCCAGGGAAGCAATTCGTCGAGCCGGTTGATTTTGTGATCATGGATGCGGCTCAGGATGTCGGTGAGATAGGCCTGCGGATCGAGGCTGTTCATTTTGGCGGTCTCTATGATGGTCATGGCGCGGGCGAGGGTTTCGCCGCCGGTATCGGAACCTGCGAACAGCCAGTTGCGGCGACCAACGCCAATGGGACGATTTTGTTGAAAAAGTCGTTGATTTTGGCAGGCTTGTTTGAGGTATCGGTTTG
>CAYGUB010000054.1:0-13282 GCA_964352845.1 uncultured Rhodobacterales bacterium
CCCATGATCCGGCCGGGATCTGGGATCTGGCCCGGACGTGGTGCGCCCGTATGGGCTGGGTCGATCTTCTGACCAAACCGGTGCAATGGCGCAAACCCGGGAAAGCCAAGGAATTCAAGGCGATTCCCCTGACCCTCGCAACATTCGCCAACGCCTGAAGCGTGCAACCCGGCGGCGACCGGGCGCCATAGTGGTGTGCGCCGTCAGGCGCTCCTTTGGATTACACTTCGTCCGGGAAATGCGCCATGGTCAGCCGGATCGGGTTCGGCGCCGCCTGCCCAAGCCCGCAAATGGACGCATCGCCCATGGCGTCGCACACTTCGTTCAGCAGATCCGCATCCCAACGCTCGGCCTGCATCAACTTGACCGCCTTTTCACAGCCGACCCGGCACGGCGTGCACTGTCCACAGCTTTCATCCTCAAAAAACCGCAGCATATTCAACGCGGCGTCCCTGACCCGGTCCGTCTCTGACAGCACAACAACAGCGGCAGACCCGATGAAACTGCCGTGGGGCTGCAACGTGTCAAAATCCAACGGTACATCGTTCAGCGACGCCGGCAAAATCCCGGATGACGGCCCGCCCGGTTGATAGGCCTTGAACACATGCCCAGCGGCCATGCCTCCTGCCGCTGCAATCACATCATCCACCGTAGATCCAGCGGGCAGTTGGTAAACACCCGGCGCGGCAATCCGCCCCGAAACAGAGTAGCTGCGCAACCCCGTGCGCCCGTTCTTGTGAACCGACGACAAGATCTCGGGGCCTTCGCGGCAAATACGCGCCACCCACAACAGGGTTTCGACGTTATGCACCAATGTTGGCCTGTCAAAAATACCGACCTGCGCCACAAAAGGCGGCCGGTGCCGGGGCAATCCGCGCTTGCCCTCGATGCTTTCGATCATCGCGCTTTCTTCGCCGCAAATATAGGCCCCCGCCCCTCTGCGCAGATCGATATAGCCTTGCTCAACGATGCCCGCCGCCTCCAGCGCGGCAATCTCGCGGCGCAGGATCTCCAGCACCGCCGGATATTCGTCGCGCATATAGATGTAGCAGCGCTCTGCCTCAACAGCCCAGGCAGCGATCAGCATGCCTTCAAAGAACAGGTGCGGCACGCGCTCCAGATAGTAGCGATCCTTGAAGGTGCCCGGCTCGCCCTCATCACCGTTCACAGCCAGATAGCGTGGCCCGGCATTGCCCCGCACGAAGCCCCACTTGGTGCCCGAGGGGAAGCCGGCCCCGCCCAGACCGCGCAAGCCGCTTTCCTTGATGCTGGCCTGAACCGCCTGCCAATCGCCGCTCTCGCGCAGCGAGACAAGCGCATCATAGCCACCATCGGCGCGATACCCGTCCAACGCCTGATAATCTGGAATCTCGGCATGGGTATGGCCCGCCGCAATCGCGTCTTCCACCTTTCCCGGCGTCGCGTGGTCGATATGGTGATGGCCCAGCTCCAGCACCGGCGCGGTGTCGCAGCGCCCCATGCAGGGCGCGCGCAGCACGCGAACCTGCGCGGCATCCAGCCCCTCTTCCAGAGCCGCCTTCAAAGCCTGTGCGCCCGCAAGCTCGCAAGACAGTGAATCGCACACCCGGATCGTCAGCGCGGGGGGCGGTGTCTCGCCTTCCTTGACGATGTCGAAATGCGCATAGAAGCTGGCCACCTCATAGACCTCTGCCATGGACAGGCGCATCTCTTCGGCCAGCGCGCGCAGATGCGCCGCAGACAGGCAGCCATGCGCATCCTGAATGAGATGCAGAAACTCGATCAGCATGTCGCGCGCGCGCGGACGGTCCCCCAGAAGTGCACGCAACTGCTGCAAAGCGGTCTCATCCAGCTGTCGGCCCTTGGGCGCGTGACGGCCCCGCCCCTTGCCCGATTTCCACACACCTTTGTCTACCGGTTTGTCCAATGCCATGGTCCTGCATCCTCCCGACGCGCGCGCCGCACCCATCCGGGCGCATCTGTAAATCTCTGCTCCAGTCTAGCGAGCGCGCTGTCTGGCAGCCAATCCAAATGCGACCAAAAACCCCGCTCAAGCGCGGCCTTGCGCAGGCTGAGCGGCCTGCCGTTCCTTCACCCGACCCTGCCGACCACTTTAGGAAATTTGTCGCGCGTCGCGGGGGTGGTTTTTCCCGCGCGGTTTTGCGACAACCGGGGCCATGAGAGATCCCAATCCGAGAATCCTGGCTTTTGCCCTCCTTGTGCTGCTGGCCTGCCCTGTCACGCTTGCCGCGCAGGACTTGCAGCCCGGCGAGAAGGTCGTAAGCCCGGACGCATTTGATGCATTCTCCGTGGGCACCACCATTACCTATAATCGCTGGGGCGAGTTCTACGGCGCCGAGCAGCATTTCAAAAATCGTAAAGTCTTGTGGCTGAGGCGCGACGGGACATGCTCCCCGGGCAGCTGGACCTCTGAGGGTCAGATGATCTGTTTCACCTATGAAGACCAGCCCGGGCAGGAACATTGCCTGCATGTCGTCGATACGGACCGTGGCCGGGCGCATCGCTTTCTGGGCGCGCCGCCCGAAGATGATCTTTATGTGGTCGGGCAGACCTCTACACCTCTCAGCTGCAAAGGCCCGGAGGTCGGCGTCAGCTATGTCCCGGGTGCTCTTGAATGAAACCGGCGCTTGCAATTTTGCTGGTGGCGATGCTGTCCGGCCTGCCGGTAAGCGGCGAGACGCTGCTCTCCCCCGAGCAATTCGAGCAGGACGCAACAGGCAAGACGCTCTACTTTCAGGACACAAATCTGCAATACAGCGCCGAGCAATATCACCCAAACCGCCGGGTGACGCTGCTGCATCTGGGTGGCAGCTGCATGCATGGACGCTGGGAAGCGCGTGATGACCAGATGTGTTTTTTCTATGACGAGGATCCCGGGCGCTGGCATTGCTGGCACTATATCGAGCGTGACAATGGCGAGCGGTTGCATCGCTTTGTTGGCGAACCGGAGGAACCGGTCTTCGAGCTGAAGATCGTCACGGAAAACCGCACGCCCATCGACTGCCCGGGCCCGGCCATCGGTGTCTCTTTCCCAGCCGGCCCCGGGCTGCTGGCCGTCCCGGAATGAAACGCCTTTGCGCTGCAAGTCTGAGCGCGCTGCTTTTCAGCGCCACGGGCGTCCCGGCCCAGCAGCAACTGTCAGCTGAGCAATTTGAGGCGGAGGCCGCAGGCAAGACCATCTACACCCGCGGGCGCAATTTCTCCTATGGGGCGGAACATCATTTCACCGACCGCCGCGTGACGCTGCTCTTTACATCGGGCGAATGTATGAGCGGCCGTTGGGAGCCGCGCGGCGATCAGATCTGCTACAGCTATCTGCACGAGCCGGGCCGGTGGCATTGCTGGACCTATCATGCGACGGACGCGGGGGATCGTCTGTTTCGACTGGTACCGGATGCGACCGATGGCGACCGCGTCACAGAGTTGAGCGTGGTCAAGACGGATCTCAACCCGCTGCACTGCCAATCCGAGTTTTTCGGCGCGGGGTATGCACCACCCTATGTACCGTCGTCAAACAGCGAGCCCTGATCGCCCGGTTCAGCCTTCTTACGCGCGCCGGCAGGCTTCGATGACGCGCGAGGCGCTTCGAGTTTGAAATGCCCGTCCTTGAACTGAATGCTCAGGCCGCGGGCCCCCCTGGCCGCTTTGGCGGTTGTGACCACCGTATCGTCCCCGGCACGGATCACGGCATAACCGCGTTCCAGCGTCGCATGATAGCCAAGCGTTTCGTGCAGCTGATCCCATCGCTTCAGCGCCGCCCGCCAGTCCTTGATCTGATCATTGGCAACCTTGGCAAACCGTTGCCCGCCCCGTACCAGACGTTCCTGCTGGGCGCGCAGCTCACGGGACAGCCCGGACGTGCCCAGCCGCGCCGCCATGCCGTCGAGGCGGCTGCGCGCCCGCTCGGCCCGCAACTGCAGCGCACGATCAAGACCGCGCCGCGCCGCGTCAAGCCGGGCGCGCCGCGCCTCCATACCACGCTGCAACAGGCTGGGCCTGAGCGGCGCCGCCTTTCGCTCCAGCGCCACGCGTTTGGCCTGCGTCGCGCTGCGCAGCCCGGCCCCCAGCCGCCCGCCGATTGCATCCAGCCTTTGCGCCGCTTGATTGGTCAGCGCCTCCGGCCGGGGCAAGGCACGGGAAAGATCGCGCAGCCGCTGTTTGCGCCGGTCGACGATCTCGGCTGCACTGCGCGCAAGCCTGCCCTGATAGCTCTCCAGCCCGGCCAGAAGCTCCAGACGGACGGGCACTGCCATCTCGGCTGCCGCCGTGGGTGTCGGCGCGCGCTGGTCAGAGACATAGTCGATCAGCGTCGTATCCGTCTCATGCCCCACAGCCGAGATCAGCGGGATGTCCGAGCCCGCCGCCGCGCGCGCCACGCTTTCTTCATTGAACCCCCACAGATCCTCGATCGAGCCACCGCCGCGCGCCACGATGATCAGATCCGGTCTCGGCACGGGCCCGCCGGGGGTCAGCGCGTTGAACCCCTTTATCGCCGCAGTCACCTGCGGCGCGCAGGCCTCTCCCTGCACGGCCACGGGCCAGATCAGCACCTTGCGCGGAAAACGGTCGCGCAACCGGTGCAGGATATCTCGGATCACAGCCCCCTGCGGCGAGGTCACCACGCCGATCACCTCTGGCAGATAGGGGATCGGGCGCTTGCGCTCTGCGGCAAACAGACCCTCGGCCTGCAACATCGCCTTGCGCTTCTCCAGCATCGCCATCAGCGCGCCCACACCCGCTGGCCGGATATCGTCAATCACCATCTGGTAGCGTGACTGGCCCGCAAAGGTCGTCAGTTTGCCGGTTGCCACGACCTCCATACCCTCTTCTGGCTGGACGGCCAGACGCGCCGCCTGACCCTTCCAGATCACAGAGGACAGCACCGCCCGGTCATCCTTGAGATCGAGATAGACGTGGCCCGAACGCGCGACCATCACCCGCCCGCATTCGCCCTTGATGCGCACCCGCCCGAACTCGCCCTCAATGGTGCGTTTGATCGCGCCCGAGATTTCCGAGACCGTGAATTCCGGCTCGTTGCGTCCCGGCACGTCGTCTTCCAGAAGGTCCATGATCCGCCCTTGCTGCGCCCTTTGCGCCATCTTAGAAGGCGGGCACACAGAGGGGAAGTCACGCAATGAATATTCTGATCCTGGGCGGCGGCGGGCGCGAGCATAGTCTGGCATGGGCGGTCAAACAGAACCCGAAATGCGACCGGCTGATCGTGGCGCCGGGCAATGCCGGGATCGCCGATCTGGCCGAATGCGCAGAGTTTGACATCTGCGACGGCGCGGCTGTGGTCGAATTTGCCGTGGCGCAATCCATCGATTTCGTGATCATCGGCCCCGAGGCGCCTCTGGTCGCGGGTGTCGCTGACGCGCTGCGTGGCGCGGGCATCCTGTGTTTTGGCCCCTCGGCAGCTGCGGCGCGGCTGGAGGGATCGAAAGCCTTCACCAAGGAGATCTGCGACGCCGCCGGCGCGCCGACAGCAGCCTATGCGCGTTTCACCGATGCCGCGCAGGCCAAGGCCTATGTGGCAGCACAGGGCGCGCCGATTGTCATCAAGGCTGATGGGCTGGCAGCGGGCAAAGGCGTCGTAGTGGCGACCACCTTGGCACAGGCCGAAACCGCCATAGAGGATATGTTTGGCGGCAGTTTCGGCGCGGCGGGCGCAGAGGTCGTGATCGAGGAATTCATGGAGGGCGAGGAGGCGTCTTACTTTGTGCTGTGTGATGGCACGGAGCTTCTGCCCATAGGCACTGCGCAGGATCACAAACGCGCCTTCGACGGCGATACAGGCCCTAACACAGGCGGAATGGGCGCCTATTCCCCGGCCCCCGTGCTCAGCGCGCAGGTAGCCAGGCGCGCGCTTGACGAAATCGTCAGACCCTGCATGGCAGAAATGGCCCGGCGCGGGACCCCTTATCAGGGCGTGCTCTATGCCGGTCTGATGATCAAGGAAGGCGCGCCTCGGCTGGTGGAATACAACGTGCGCTTCGGCGATCCCGAATGTCAGGTGCTGATGATGCGCATCGGAGCACAGGCACTCGATGTGATGCTGGCCTGCGCCCGCGAAGAGCTCGCAGATGCGCAGATCAACTGGGCCGAGGATCACGCGCTGACGGTTGTGATGGCCGCCAGGGGCTATCCCGGCGGCTATGAGAAGGGCACGGAAATCCACGGTCTCCAGACGTGCCCTGAGGATAGCCGCAACATGGTGTTTCATGCAGGCACCGCACGCGACGGCGACAAGATTACTGCCACTGGCGGCCGGGTGCTGAATGTCACGGCCCGCGCGGACAGCCTGCAAAAAGCCCGCGCGCAGGCCTATGAGACGCTGGATCTGATCGACTGGCCCGAGGGGTTCTTTCGCAAGGATATCGGCTGGCGCGCGCTATAGCGCCTGACAGTCCAGCGCCTTGTTCAGCGAGGCACGGCCCGTATGCGCACCCAGATCACGGGTGGTGATCTCGCCCGCCTCAAGACGGCTCGCGATCACCCTGCGCCAGTCAGCCGAAGCGGTGATCATCTCCGGCCCGTTACCGCAATCGCGGATACCGCCGCCAATATCACGCTCCCCAATTCTGTGGTTGGTTAACCCCGCACGCGCCGCAACAGGCTCTAACTCATCGTCCTTGAAGCGCCAGATGCGCAAGGTCTTGGCCAAATGGGGTCGGTCGATCTCTGCTATTTCAACGAAACCATCGTTATCCAGATCGGCAATCGCGAAGGGCGCGCGCCAGCGAAACCGGGTGCCTATATATTCCGTCGCTGCAATCAGATTGAGCGCGGAATAATCATCATGCTTGTAGCCATAGACCGATATCCGCGCGCCCTTCCGGGGATGGCTTTCAACCACAATGACCTCCGGCCAACCGTCGCCGGAGATATCGACGAGCCGCGGGGCAACATCCTCAAATACTGAGCCACCCCCAAGCACAATCCGATCACCGCAGTCCCGGGCAGATAGCGTTGTGTCTATGACAAGCTCGCGCGCCTCGATCTGGTCGCCAAGTACCCCATGGGCATATTCACTGGTGGGCATTGCGAAATAGGCGGCAGCCCCACCGCCGGGCACGTAGCTGCCACCCAGGACATCGTCGCCCGCTGCCGGCAATTGAGCGCAGGCACTTGCCATTTGTGCGCCCACCACGGTTGCCAGAAGCAACACCGCCAGCCGCGCGCGGCGGGTCCGCATTTGCAAGCCTCGCAACATCAGACGCCGCGCTCTCGACGATCTTATATCTGCTTTTCCGGCATCTGCACCACAAGCCCGTCCAGCGCATCCGTGACCTTGAGCTGACACGTAAGACGCGAGCGCGCGGGGTCAGGTTCATAGGCGAAATCGAGCATGTCTTCTTCCATCGACTCCTTGCCGGGCAGCTTCTCCACCCAGTCAGCCGCCACATAGACATGACAGGTCGAGCAGGCACAGGCCCCACCGCAATCAGCCTCGATGCCCGGGATATTGTTGTCGCGCGCGCCTTCCATCACTGTCAGCCCGGTGGCGACTTCCACGACATGTTCTTTGCCGCCATGCTCGATATAGGTAATCTTGGCCATTCAGTTGCGTCCTTTGAGCTTCACTTGCATTACCTTGTCCAGATACTGCACCCGCCCGCAATTTGCCAGAGCCTCTCTGCGCGGGGCGCTTGTTCAAGCCCGACAAACTGCTTAACTGACGATTACCCCAATCCCAGAGGTTCCATGCCCAGCGCCCCCCGGTTCACCAATCACTTCGCAGCCCTGCCCGCGCAGTTCTATACAAAACTGCCGCCCAGCCCGGTGGCGGAGCCGTCGGTGATTGCAAGCAACGACGCGCTGGCCGGGCAGATCGGGCTTGATCCTGCGTGGCTTGCCTCAGCCGATGGGCTTGCCATGCTTGCCGGCAACGCGCAGCCAAGGGGCGCCGATCCGCTCGCACAGGTCTATGCGGGGCATCAGTTTGGCGGCTGGAGCCCGCGTCTGGGCGACGGGCGGGCGCATCTTCTGGGCGAGGTGACGGGGCCCGACGGGTCGGTCTGGGATATCCAGCTTAAAGGCTCCGGCCCAACCCCCTATAGCCGCATGGGTGACGGGCGGGCCTGGCTCGGACCTGTGTTGCGCGAATATATCGTCTCGGAGGCGATGGCCGCACTCGGCGTGCCCACGACCCGTGCCCTGGCCGCGATCCGCAGCGGAGAGCCCGTTCTGCGCGAACAGGGGCCCCTGCCCGGCGCGGTTCTGACCCGCGTCGCGCCTTCGCATCTGCGGGTGGGAACGTTTCAGTATTTCGCATCTCAACAGGATACTGGGAGCCTGCGCATACTTCTGGATTTCGCCATAACCCGCCACTACCCCCGGCTTGAACGCTCGGACGCGGCCGGCTTCCTGCGCGCCGTGACAACAGCTCAGGCGCAGCTGATCGCGCGTTGGATGGGCTTGGGCTTTATCCATGGCGTGATGAATACCGACAATACCCATATTGGCGGGCTCACGATTGATTATGGCCCCTGCGCATTCATGGATGCCTATCACCCGGCCAAGGTATTCTCCTCCATCGATCAGTTTGGCCGCTACGCCTATCAGGCCCAGCCCGAGATTGTGGTCTGGAACATAGCCCAGCTTGCCACGAGCCTTTTGCCCTTGATAGACCCCAATATGGACCGGGCCGTCGCTGCCGCCCAGGATATCTTGCATGACTTTGGCGCGATCTATTCGGCCAAATGGAAAGAGGTGTTTTTCGCCAAGATCGGGCTTGAGGATGGCACGGACGAGGATGTGGCGCTGGTACAGGACCTGTTGACCCGGATGGCCGAAAATCAGGCCGATTTCACACAGACTTTCCGCAGCCTCGCGACAGAGCCCGGGACCGCGCGCGATCAGTTCATCGACCCGACCGCGTTTGACGATTGGCACAAAAGGTGGAACGCGCGCAAACCGTCAGGCGATATGCGCGCGGTCAACCCCGCCTTCATCCCGCGCAATCACCGGATCGAGCAGGCTATCGAGGCCAGCCTCCAGGGCGATGACGCGCCGTTCCACAGGCTCAATCACGTGCTCGCAAGGCCCTTTGACGACCAGCCCGATGCCGCAGATCTGGCCGCGCCGCCCGAGGCGCAAGAGCTCGTGCGGGCCACCTTCTGCGGCACCTGATCAAAACGCTCAGCGCCCCCGGAACAGGCTTCCCAACACACCGCGCACAAGTTTCTGGCCATTGCGTGTGCCAAGCTGGCGGATCATGGTCTTGGCGAGCGTCGTCCCGATTGAATCGCTGCGGCCCGACGACGATCTGCGCGAGGTCGACCGGCCGACCCGATTGCCCGTATAGCGCCGTCCGGTCTGGTATTCACGCTCGCGCGCTTCCAGCTCTTCCTCGCGCTTCTCTGCCTCTTCAGCCTCCTTGGCGGCTGTCTCGGCCCGGGCCTTGAGCATCTCAAAAGCCGATTCCCGGTCGATGGTCGTGTCATATTTGCCCGCCACGGGAGAGGCGTTCATCGCCGCGCGCCGCTCGATCTCGCTGATCGGGCCCAGCTGCGAGGATGGCGGGCGGATCAGCGTGCGCTCGACCATGCCCGGCATGCCCTTGGCCTGCAAAAACGAGGTCACAGCCTCGCCCACGCCCACTTCCTTGATTGCATCCTCCACATCGAAACGCGGGTTCTCGCGATAGGTCTCTGCGGCGGCGCGCAGGGTTTTGAAATCGCGCTGGGTGAAGGCGCGCAGCGCGTGTTGGACCCGGTTGCCCATCTGACCCAGAATATCCTCGGGCACGTCATCGGGCTTTTGCGTTATGAAATAAAGCCCCACCCCCTTGGAGCGGATCAGCCGTGCGACTTGCTCCACCTTGTCGACCAGCGCCTTGGGCGCGCCGTCAAAGAGCAGATGCGCCTCGTCAAAGAAGAATACGAATTTCGGCTTTTCGGGATCGCCCACTTCGGGCAACGTCTCAAACAGCTCCGAGAGCATCCACAAAAGGAAGGTCGCATAAAGCCGTGGTGCGCTCATCAGCTTGTCAGCGGCGAGAATGTTGATCTGCCCCCGGCCCGCATCATCAACGGTGAACATATCTTCAAGCTCCAGCGCGGGCTCTCCGAAGAAATCGCCCGCGCCCTGGTTCTCCAGCACCAGCAGACGGCGCTGGATCGCGCCCACCGACTGGGACGAGACAAACCCGTAGCGCAACGCAAGCTCCTTGGCATTCTGACCGATGAACACTAGCAGCGATTGCAGGTCCTTGAGATCAAGCAGTGGCAGCCCTTCCTCATCGGCCACGCGGAAGGCGATGTTCATGATGCCTTCCTGCGCCTCGGTCAGCTCCATCAGGCGCGACAAAAGCAACGGCCCCATCTCAGAGACGGTGCTGCGGACAGGATGGCCCTTTTCGCCATAGAGATCCCAAAACGTCACCGGGAAGCTGTCATATTGGTAGTCGGTGAACCCG
This sequence comes from uncultured Rhodobacterales bacterium, assembly GCA_964352845.1. GTDB lineage: Bacteria > Pseudomonadota > Alphaproteobacteria > Rhodobacterales > Rhodobacteraceae > Litoreibacter. Next base: position 10,421 of record CAYGUB010000054.1, read on the forward strand.
ATCTTGCCAGCGCGCTCCATGAAGGCGTCATGCAGTTTGAAATCCGAAGAGCCCGCCACAGCCAGCCCGCTGAGATCACCCTTCACATCCGACATGAAAACCGGCACGCCTGCGGCAGAGAAGCTCTCCGCCAGGATCTGCAGCGTAACGGTCTTGCCGGTGCCGGTCGCGCCTGCAATCAAGCCGTGCCGGTTGGCGTATTTCATCAGCAGGTTCTGCGCCTCGCGATAGCCCTCGCCACCGCCGCCTACAAATAATTCCAGATCTTGTGACATCCCCCGCCCCCTTTTGGTGTTCGCTATTGCGCCTTTATTTTCGCTTTTCGGCCTGCTCACAACACCTTGTTAACTTATTTGAGCGACAAAAGCCCTGCGCAGTGACAGTTCATGGGCTGACATTGCACAATTTCCTCCCTGTCGACTTGGCCGTGTCACACTGACACGGCCTTTTTTCTGGCCCGGTTGGCGGGCCACGGCCCGGTCCGCGGTCATCTCGGCTTTTTGAAGTGACTTATAGCATCTGACGAAACACCTGAAATATCCCGTAACGCGCCCAGGATCTTTGATTTCAGGCAATATTATGGGATTAAGGCTTTTTCGCATGACGCCCAATCGCGCCGATAATGGCTATTGACCTCCAGGGCCCTCTGACATACCTTGCGCACATGTCGGCAAGTCCGACGGGGAGAACTAATGAAAAGGGTCTGTTTCGCAGGCCCTTTTTTAATGTACCGCCCAAGTTCGTGGCTTTGATACCGCGCGGGATTGGCTGCTGCCTCAAGCCTCTCGGCCGGTCGCATGGCACCTGCAACCGATCGGGCGAAACGCACTGCGCGCAGTGCTGTTTTGTGACCTGACACGCCTTATCGAGCATGCTAAACGGTGCGCAATTAAAACCTGAACAACGGGAAAATGATGCCAAAGCTTCATCTATCGACAGTCGTCGCTGCGCTTTTGACAAGCGCCGTGGTCACGACAGGCTCCGCCTTGCTTGCCCAGCAGACCGAGGCGGAAGAGACCACAGCCCAGCAACCTCGTGCCGATGCGCTGGTCGTGGGCACAGAGGAGGTCGGCGCGACCTATGTCCGCTCAAATCATGACGACTGGCAGTTGCGCTGCATCCGTGCGCCAGAGGGTCAGAAGGACCCCTGCCAGCTTTACCAGCTTCTGAAGGATCAAAACGGTCAGGCCGTGGCCGAGATCAACCTGTTCAACCTGCCCGAGGGTGATCAGCTGGCCGCCGGGGCGACAATCGTCACGCCGCTTGAGACACTTCTGACCGCGCAGGTCCGGATCGGGGTCGATGCAGCCAGCCCAAAGGTCTACCCGTTCACGTTCTGCACCGAGATCGGCTGTTTTGCACGTGTCGGGTTCTCGGCTGAGGATGTCGCCGCCTTCAAGCGTGGCAATATCGCCAAGATCACCGTTGTGCCCGCGCAGGCACCCGACAAGACGGTGGATCTGACCGTTTCGCTCAAAGGGTTCACGGCAGCGTTTGATGCTGTAGCGGCCGCAACGGCCGAGTGATTATAGCGTCTGACGAAATACCTGAAACATCACGCATCACATAACGCGTTGAAATCTCTGATTTCAGGCAGCGTTATGTGATTGAGGCTTTTTCGCATGACGCTTTAATTATCGGCGTGGCGCATCCGTGCGCCCCGCCCGCCGCGCCGCCTTGGCTGCGCAGCCTCAGCCAGCCCCTCTTGCAGAACACGGGTCATCGGATGATCCGGGTAATCTGCGGCGTATAGGCTCAGGACCTGTTCGATCCAGTCGCGCGCGGTCGCATCTATCGGCAGCCCCAGAGCCCAATCCAGAAAGATTGAGCGGCATTCAGACTCCACGATCCCCTCGATACTATAGGCGTCTTTCATCAGCCCTTTAGGGTCCAGTGTCTTGGGATCCATCCGCCGCTCCTGTTTTGCCTTGTTCCGATTTATCACGCGCGCCGGATCGCTCCAGCACCGTTTCGACCAGTGTTCCGGCCTGTTTGCGACATGCCTCAAGCCGCTCCCTGAGCGCTGCGAGCGTGGTAAATCCAGTATCGCGCAGCAAGACCTCGCACGCGCCAGAGCCGAGGCTCTCGAAGCCATCCGCCTTGCGCGCCAGCAGCGCGAGCGTTTGAACCAGCGCCTGATAGAGCCGGTTGATCTCGGCAAGCGTGCCTTGCTCTTCGGCAGAGAGCCAGCCGGCCTCGACACCGGCCACAAGCTGGTCCGCCACATCGCGTGCGAGCGAATTTGACAGCAAGGCAATCGTCTGCGCGAAAAGCGTGATATCACGTCTGCCGCCGGGGCCGTGCTTGATGTCGATCTCGGGGACATGCGCCTCCGCCTCAGAGAGCCGCGCGCGCATCTCGCGGGTCTCGCGGCAGATATGCTGCGCCTCCTTGGGGGCGCTCAGCACGTCACGCCGCACCGCCTCGATCCGGGCGCGCAGCTGCGCATCACCCGCCACCACCCGCGCCTGCGTCAGGGCCAGATGCTCCCAGACCCAGGCCTCCTTGCGCTGGTAATTCTCAAAGCTCTCGATAGAGACCGCCACCGGCCCCGCCTGGCCTGATGGACGCAGGCGCATGTCGACCTCATAGAGCCTGCCTTGCGCCATGGCGGCTGTCAGCGCAGTGATCAGCGCCTGAGTCTGGCGCGCATAATAGGCCCGGCTGACCAAAGGGCGCGGCCCGTCAGAGCTGTCAATGCCGTCCGCATCATAGATCACGATCAGATCGAGATCGGAGCCCGCCGTCAGCCGTCCCGCGCCCAGTGAGCCCATCGCAACAACAGCCGCCCCCCGGCCCGGCGGCGCGCCATGTTTGCGCGCGAACTCTGCGGCCACGACATTGGCCAGCACCGCCACAACG
>CAYGUB010000055.1:0-13201 GCA_964352845.1 uncultured Rhodobacterales bacterium
GATCGGAACCCGGACCGGCCCCACGGGAACACCCCTTGCATCTGCCCGCAGCCCGTCCATCACGCCCGAGGCTGCATCAAGCCCGAAAGCAGAGCCGCCCGCCAGAACCAGCGCGTCGATCTCGTGCACCGATTTGTCAGGTGCCAACAGGTCAGTCTCCCGCGTGCCGGGGGCGCCGCCCATCACATCGACCGCCGCAACAAACGGCTTGGAGGCTGTCAACACGGTCGCGCCGCTTTTGAGCGTCATGTCCTGCGCATTGCCGACACGCAGCCCATCAATATCAGTGATCAGGTTTTTTGGACCGGGGCGCATCGCGAGGTCTCCTCAGACTAGGTGATCTTCCAGCCGGGGCGCGGCTGCTATCAGGGCCTTCGTATAGGGATGTTGCGGTGCGTCAAATACGGCTTCGGTCTCGCCGGTCTCGACGATCCGGCCGGCTTTCATCACCATAACCCTGTCCGTGACCCGCCGAACCACGGACAGGTCGTGTGAAATGAACAGATAGCTGAGCCCGAACCGGTCGGATAGACCGGCCAGCAGATCGAGGATTTGTGCGCGGATCGAGACATCCAGCGCCGAGACGGCCTCGTCCAGCACGATCAGGTCGGGCTTGATGATCAGCGCCCGGGCAATGGCGAGCCGCTGGCGCTGGCCGCCGGAAAATTCGTGGATGAACTTGTCCTGATCGCTGGGCTGCATGCCAACGGCTTCCAGCGCCTCCGCTATGGCGTGCTGACGGGCGGAACCGGTGGGCGGGGTCTCAATCAGGTGAAACGGCTCGGTGATCAGACGCGCGACCCGGTGGCGCGGGTTGAACGAGCCATAGGGGTCCTGGAACACCGCCTGCATGCGGGCGCGCACGGCGCGGTTGGGCTTATGGGCGGTAAAGACGGGCTGGCCGTCCAAAGTGATCTGCCCGGCCTGTACCTCTTCAAGACCCAGGATTGCCCGTGTCAGGGTCGATTTCCCGCAGCCACTTTCGCCCACCAGCCCGAGGCTTTCGCCCTTGAACAGCTCGAAGCTGACATCATCCACCGCGCGATGTGTGCCGCGCCGCCCGAAAAGCCCGTCTCTCGGGACAAGATAGTCGCGCACGACATTGCGCACCGATAGCAAGGGCGTCCGGGCCTGCACAGCCCGCCGGTCGGGCTGGTGGCCAGAGGCCGCAAAGAGCGCTTGCGTATAGGGGTGACGCATCTGCTGGAAAATCTGCGCGGTCGGTCCGGCCTCGACGATCTCGCCCGATTTCATGATGCTGATGTGATCTGCCATATCCGCCACCACGGCCAGATCATGGGTGATCAGCATCAGCCCCATCCCGTCTTCGGCCACCAGCCGTTTGAGAAGCTGCAGCACCTGCGCCTGTGTGGTGACGTCCAGCGCGGTTGTGGGCTCATCGGCGATCAGCAGTTTCGGGCGCAGCGCGATGGCCATAGCGATGACGACGCGCTGACACTGCCCGCCGGACAGCTCATGCGGATAGCGCGACAGGGGGTATTGGTCATTGGGCAGCTCGCACCGCTCCAGCGCCTCTGCCGCGCGGCCCATAGCATCCAGGCGCGAGGTGTGATGCTCATGGATCAGGATCGTCTCAGCCACCTGCGCGCCGATGGGCCTGACCGGGTTCAGCGCCGACATGGGCTCCTGAAACACCATGCCGACCTCCTTGCCGCGCAGCTTGCACAGATCAGCCTCGCCCGTCTGCACCATGTCGTGATCGCCCAGCACGATCTGACCGGAGATTTCCGCGCCATGAGGCAAAAGCCGCATGACGCTCAGCGCGGTCATGGATTTGCCCGATCCGCTTTCGCCGATCAGCCCGTGTATCTGACCGGGCGCGATGTACAGCGAGACGTCGCGCAGAATGGAGGCGCCGCCGATCTTCAATGACAGGTTGCGGATATCGAGCAGGCTCATCGCCGGACCCGGTTCAGCTTGGGGTCGAACAGATCGCGCAGCCCGTCCCCTGCCAGATTGAGACCCAGCACAGTGAGCAGAATAGCAAAACCGGGAAACAGGGCCAGATGTGGCGCAAGGCTGATCAGGGTCTGGCTATCGGCCAGCATCCTGCCCCAGCTGGGCGTGGGTGGCTGCGCGCCAAGGCCGATATAGCTGAGCGCGGCTTCGGCGAGAATGCCAAGCGAGAACTGGATCGTGGCCTGGACGATCAGAAGATTTGTGATGTTGGGCAGGATATGCTCGACCGAGATCCGGGTAGAGCCCTTGCCGGCAACCCTGGCAGACAGGACATAATCGCGGGTCCACAGCGACAGGGCAGCGCTGCGCGTCAGCCGGGCGAAGACGGGGATATTGAAGATGCCGATGGCGATGATCGCATTCAGCGCGGAGGGGCCGAAAATCGCTGTGATCATGATGGCGATCAGCAGGGACGGGAAGGCAAAGACCAGATCATTGCCCCGCATGATGATCTCGTCCAGCAAACTGCCCCGCCGCGCGGCCGCAGCCAGCCCGAGCGGTACGCCAAACCCCATCCCGATCCCCACGGCAACAAGTGCCACTGCAATGGAGGTGCGCGCGCCCACCATGATCATCGCAAGGATATCGCGGCCAAACTGATCCGTACCAAACATATGCGCAGCGGAGGGGGTCTGCAGCTTGGACGCCACATCCAGCACGGTCACATCATAGGGCGTCCATATAAGAGAGATCAGCGCGGCCAGCACAAAGACAGAGGTCAGGGTCAGGCCAAGCACCAGATTGCGCGATCTGCGCATCAGATCCGCTTCCTCAGGCGTGGATCGACGAAGCCATAGGCCAGATCGACCAGAAAATTGACCATGATCACCGCGAAGACCAGAAGCATGATGACGCTTTCCACGACGATCAGATCACGCTGCGAGATGCTTTGGAAGATCAGCCGCCCAAGGCCGGGCAAAAAGAAGATATTCTCGATGATGATCGCCCCGGCCAGCAGGAAAGAGAATTGCAGACCCAGAATTGTCAGAACCGGGATCATCGCGTTGCGGAACGCATGGCGCCAAAGGGCCTGTTTGCGGGTCAGACCCTTGGCGCGGGCGGTGCGGATATAATCCTCGGTCAATGTGTCAAGCAAGGCGGACCGTGTGATCCGCGTCAGGATCGAGGCCTGCGGCAGCGCCAGCGCGGTGGCAGGCAGGGTAAGTGATTTCATACAGATCCAGAAGCCCTCGTCCCAGCCGGGAAATCCACCGGCTGAAAACCAGCGCAAATTGATGGCAAAAAGCAGCACCAGCAGCATCGCAAACCAGAAATTCGGGATCGCAACGCCAAGCTGCGTGGCGCCCATGACGGCCAGATCCGTGTTCGAGCCGCGTTTTGACGCTGCCAGAACGCCCGCCGGGAAAGCAATCAGAACGGTCAGCGACAGAGCGTACAGTGCCAGCGGAAGCGAGATCCAGAGCCGGTCGAATATGATATCGGCCACCGGGGTGCGGTAGGTGTAGGAGGTGCCGAAATCACCTACGAAAAACCCGCCGATCCAGCTGAGATAGCGCTGGTGCAGCGGCTGGTTCAGCCCAAGCTCTTCTCGCAAAGCCGCCACCGTGTCGGGTTGTGCGTTGATGCCCAGCATGAAGGAGGCGGGATCGCCCGGCACGACCTCGAGCGCAGCAAAAATGACAACGCTCGCCACCAGAAGGCTGATGACGAGCGATTGAAAGCGTTTGAGCGCGTAGCGCAGCATATCCGCGGTCTACTGCCGGGCCTATTCGGTCCAGCGGACGGCTGTCATGTCGACGGCCTGCGTCGGCGCGTTCTCCCAGATGCCTTCCAGCTTGCGGTCGACGACAGAGAGCTGGGCAAGCTGGAACAGGTAGCCATTGACGTAATCCTCTGCGATCATCTTCTGAGCGGATTTGAGGATCGCGCTGCGCTTGGCCGCATCATTTTCGACCGAAAGATCCTCCATGAGCTTCTGGAAAACCGGGTTGTCATACTGGAAATAGTAATCCGGCCGGGCGTAGATCCCGATATCCAGCGGTTCGGTATGGGATACGATGGTCAGGCCGAAATCGTAGCCCCGGAACGCCTGTTCCAGCCATTGTGCCCATTCCAGATTGCTGATCTCCGTCTCGATGCCGATCTCACGCAGTTGTGCTGCGATGATCTCACCACCGCGCCGCGCATAGGAGGGGGGCGGCAGTTTCAGCGTCGTCTTGAATCCGTCGGCAAAGCCCGCTTCTGCCATCAGCGCCTTGGCTTTCTCTGGATCGAAGGGCGAATTGGCGGTCAGATCGACGTAATCGGGGTGGTGCGGCGCAAAATGGCTGCCAATGGGCGTGCCATAGCCGAACATCGCCCCGTCGATAATGGCGTTGCGATCAATGGCAAGGCTCACCGCCTGCCGGACCAGCGGATTGTCGAAAGGCGGCAATTTGTTGTTCATCGCCAGGATCGTCTCACCTTCGGTAGAACCGGAGAGAACCTTGAAGCGCGGATCAGCTTCAAAGCTGACGAGGTTTTCGGGCGCCGGGTAGCCGTAGAACGCATCGATATCCTGCGCCATCATGGCAGCGAAGGCGGCGCTGGGGTCGGAGATAAATTTGAACGTCACGCCTTCCAGTTCAGCCGGGGTGCCCCAGTAATCGGGATTGCGTGTCAGCTCGATACTGTCGCCCTGGGTCCATTTGGTGAATTTGAACGCGCCGGTCCCCACCGGGGTGGATTTCAGACCCTCCGCGCTTTCGGGGGCAATGATGACAGCATCTCCCCAGGCGAGGTTGAACAGAAAATTCCCGGCCACGGCGGAAAGCGTGATCCTCACGGTCAGATCATCGACCGCCTCGACACTGGCAATCCCCTCAAACAGGGCCTTTTGTGCATTGACTGAGTCCTCGCCACGGGCGCGATCAAAGGAAAACACCACATCGCCCGCATCCAGAGCGCTGCCATCATGAAAAGTGACGCCATCATGCAGCTTGAACGTATAGGTCAGACCGTCTTCCGAGATCTCCCAGCTTTCCGCAAGCCCGGGGATGACCGATCCGTCCGAGGTAAACCGCGTCAGCCCCTCATAGACGTTGGAATAGAACACCTGATCGATCGCACCGGCCGCCGCGCTGGTCGGGTCGAGATGAGGGGGCTCAAGCTGAAGGCCCACAGTCGCAGTCGTCTCGGCGGCATGGGCACTGGACAGACCAGCGACCAGTGCAAGCGCCGTAAGGCTCGTGGTTTTCAAGTGTCGCATCTTTGGATTTCCCCCTTCATGCGTTCAGTCTCCGGTCAGAAGATCGGTCAGGCATTGCGCCATGACCTTCGCCGAATCCAGCATATCATCGACGCCGACATATTCGTCAGGCTTATGTGCAAGTTCCAACAGACCGGGCCCATACGCAATGCAGTTTTTCAACCTGCCGATCCGGTCGATATGCTTCTGATCATAAGTCCCCGGAGAGACCACGTAATCGGGCGCGCGGCCCAGCACGTCTTTGATGGCCCGCGCGACCGAGGTGACAACCGGCGCATCGCGGGCGGTCATTGTGGGCTGGACCTGCCACATATCGCGCAGATCGTAGCTGAAACCGTCGCGCTTCGATTTGACCATCTCCAGCACATCCTTGATCTCCTGGCGGACCTCTTCAACACTTTCTTCGATCAGAAACCGCCGGTCCACCACCATGCGGCAGCTATCGGGCACGCAGGCAGAGGGGAAGCCGGTGAAATCTGGATCGGGCTCTGACTGGCCACCATGGACAGAGTTGATGTTCATCGTCGACTGCCGCGCCTGAGGCGGCACCACGGGCATCGCTGTGTGCTTCGCGGCGAGGGCAGGGTAGAGCGCCTCCTCCATCTCCTGCAGCACGGCCCCCATATGGCGCACGGCGCAATTGCCAAGGAATGGCATCGAGCCATGGGCGATCTCTCCATGTGTCTCGATCTCCGCCCAATAGACGCCGCGATGGCCAAGGCATATCCGGTCCTTTTCAAGCGGCTCGGGAATGATCACGTGATCCACATGCGCGAAATGGCCATGCTCAGCCAGATAGGCTACGCCGCCATAACCGCCGGTCTCCTCATCCGCCGTCCCGGAAATCTCGATAGATCCGTGATAGTCTGGATAAGTCTCCAAAAAGGCCTCTACAGCTATGATTGAGGCCGCCAATCCGCCCTTCATATCACAGGCGCCGCGGCCATAGATCTTGCCGTCCTTCAATTCGCCACCAAAAGGATCAGTGGTCCAGCCCCGCCCAAGCTCGACCACATCGATATGCGAATTAAAGTGGACGCAGTCGCCTTTCGTCTTGCCCTCATGCCGGGCAATGACGTTCCAGCGCGGATAGGTCTTGCTATCGCCCGGGGTGCCCTCGGCCCGTATCATCTGCACCTCAAAGCCACGCGCGCCGAGATATTCGGCAAGAAAACTGCAGATTTCGCGGTAATTCTCGCCCGGCGGGTTCAGCGTGGGCATGCGGATCAGCTCTTGCGTGAGATCAATCAGCGCGTCGCGTTTGCCATCTATGCAGCGCTGCAGCTTTTCGGTCAGATCAATGGTCATAAACTCAGGCTAGAGCCTGCGCGCGCGATCATCAACCTAGCTCGATCGTACTCTCGCAATCAGATTGGTGAGGGCAAAGATCACCGCAGCGGCGCAGACAATGCTGGGCCCTGTCGGCGTGTCGAAGATCATCGAGCCCTGCACCCCACCCAGGACCGCCATCATGGCGAGCAGTGCCGCAGCGCACGCCATGACCTCGGGGCCTTTGCTCAAGGGGCGCGCAGCGGCGGCAGGAATGATCAGCAGGGCGGTGATTAGCAACGCACCGATCACCTTGATGGCCACAGCGACCATGATGGCAATGCTAAAGGTAAGGAACATCTCTTCGCGCTTGGGGTCGATCCCGCCCGCGCGGGCAAGATCGGGGTTGAGCGTGCTTGTCAGCAGCCGTGACCAGCGCCAGATCAGCAGCGCCACAATAAGCAGCGCCCCGAGCCAGACTTGCGCCAGATCCGCGCGCCCGACGGTCAGGATATCACCAAAGAGATAGGCCATGATATCAATCCGCACCCCGTCGATCAAAGACACGGCGACAAGCCCGATAGCCAGCGCAGAATGGGCAATAACTCCCAATATAGTGTCTATTGAATAGCCTTTGTCGCTCAACTTGCTGATCAGCAGAACCATAAGGATGGCGACGCCCAGAACGCCCAAACTCACAGAAATCGAAAAGGCAAGCGAGGCCGCAACGCCCAGCACGGCCGCATGTGCCGTTGCGTCGCCAAAATAGGCCATCCGGCGCCAGACCACGAAACAGCCCAGAGGCGCTGCCGCCAAGGCGACCGCGATGCCGGAGAGGGTTGCGCGGATAAGGAAGTCGTCAAGCATGGGTGTGGTCGTGATCATGCTCGTGGCGATACAGCGCCAGCGCGCCGTCGACCCCGGTCCCGAACAACGCGCGATATTCCGGAGTAGAGGCCACGGTCTCGGGGGTTCCGTGACAGCAGACATGACCATTGAGGCAGATAACCCTGTCCGACGCGCTCATCACCACATGCAGCTCGTGGCTGACCATCAGCACGGCGCAGCCAAGATCGGACCGGACGCTCTCGATCTGCCGATAAAACGCGGCAGAGCCGGGCTGGTCGAGCCCCTGGGTCGCTTCATCAAGGATCAGCAGGTCCGGATCATCGAGCAAGGCACGGACCAGCAGCACGCGCTGAAACTGGCCGCCCGACAGGCGCGTCATCTGTCGATCCGACAGATCCGTCAGGCCAGCGCTTTTCATGGTTGCGCGCACGCGCGATGGCTCGCGCCGCGTCGGCAGATCGAGAAACCTCCGCACGGTCAGGGGCAGGGTTGGGTCGATATGTAGTTTCTGCGGGACGTAGCCGATCTTCAAGCCGGGCTGACGGCTGACCTTACCCTCAGAGGGCGCCAGCGCGCCGATAATCGTCTTCAGCAGGGTCGTTTTCCCCGATCCATTGGGTCCGACGATGGTAACGATTTCCCCCCGCTCAAGGCTTAGCGAGACATTGTCGAGCGGGGTCTGGCCGTCAATACGGACGGAAACGCCGCTGAGTTCAACCAGCTTCATGATGTGGTCTCTTCCTTGCATCCAGGGCACAATCCCTGCGCTTCGACCACCGTCTCCTCAATCTGGAAACCGGCCGTATCCGCCGCGTCATGCAGGGCCGTGTCGCGCCGGGCAGCGCGGGTTTCCGCCACTTTCTCGCAATTTCGGCAGATCATGAAAGCGGGCGCGTGATCCTGGCCGGGATGGGCGCAGGCGATATAGGCGTTGAGCTTCTCTATCTTATGTGCAAATCCGTTCGTCATCAGAAAGTCCAGCGCGCGGTAGACCGTCGGCGGCTTTGCAGCGGTTCCGGCTTCCTTCAATCGGGCCATGATGTCATATGCGCCCATTGCCTTATGTTCGGCCAGCAGGATTTCGAGCACTTTGCGCCTTTGGGTCGTGAAGCGCAGACCGTTTTTGGTACAGTATAACATTACAGAGGTCAAAGCGCCCAAAACACAGCCCGTATGGTCATGCTCTTTGAAGATTTTTCTGGACATCCCGGCTCTAACCCTTGCTGTTCATAAATGTTATAGTATAACGCTCTGGCTATTGAAAGGGTTGTAATGCGAAGATTTCTTGGTGCTGCCATACTGGCTTTCGGTACTCCTGCACTGGCCGAACCGCCTCAGGTCGTGGCGGATGTCGCGCCGGTTCGGTCGCTGGTGGCTGCGGTTATGGATGGCGTGGCAGAGCCGGGCGTCGTGCTCCCTGTCAATGCCTCGCCCCACGATTTTGCGTTCAGGCCCGCCTCAGCCAGAGCGCTTCAGGAGGCAAATGCCGTGTTCTGGATCGGCGCGGATCTCACGCCGTGGCTGGAGCAACCGCTGCAGACCCTGGCCGACGGCGCCGCGATCGTGACGCTGTCAGAGATCGAAGGCGTCACCTTGCGGGAGGCCGGCGAACACGGCCATGATCATGGACACAAGCACGGGATAGACCCGCATCTGTGGCTCGATCCCGAAAACGCGTTGCGCTGGTTGCCGGAAATCGCCGAGGCTCTGGGAGCGCTCGATCCTGAAAACCGTGATCTGTACTTGCAGAACGCAGAGGCCGAAGCCCAGAAACTGAAAGCTTTGGCGCAGGAGATATCTGCCAGATTGACCAAGTTAGAGCCTGTCTACGTCGTTTTCCATGATGCGTTTGGTTATTTTGAAAGCCGTTTCGGGATAGATCATTTGGCGGCTGTCACGGATGTCTCTGACGCGGCCATGACCCCTGCGCGGCTGCGTACGGTTCAGCAAGCGGTTGCGGCGGGCGCGGTTCGCTGCGCCTTGGCAGAGCCCGGTTTTGACCCCGATCTCGTAACGTTGATCTTTGGTGAGACGGCCGAGGTGACTGTGGCGGTTATAGACCCGCTCGGCGGGGCGCTGGCACCGGGACCGGATCAATACCGCCAAATACTCCGCCAGCTGACTGATACGTTGGAGGCCTGCTAAAGCGTCATGCGAAAAACCTGAATCACGTAACACTGCCTGAAATCAAAGATTGTGGGCGCGTTACGTGATGCGCGATGTTTCAGGTATTTCGTCAGACGCTATAAAGCGCCAGAAGCTTAAGGTGAGACATGGCTATCACTTTTCGCATTCGCCCAAAGTGAGATGCCCAGAACATGTGTTTCAGGCTTAATTCGATGCGCTATGGACCTTGGCCCGCTGAACCATGCCAAACAGATCACGCGGGTTGTCCGGATCGGCGAGCATATCGAGTTGGATGAACATACCCGTGCGCTCCAACTGGTCACGCATGTAGCGCAGGGCTGAGAAATCCTCGATCGCGAAGCCTACGCTGTCAAACAGCGTGATCTTGTCCGCTGATTTGCGGCCCGGGGCGGCGCCGGTGATGACCTGCCAGAGCTCGCGCACCGGGTAGTTCGGGTCGAGTTGCTGGATCTCTCCCTCAATCCGAGTCTGGGGCGGGTATTCGACAAAGATGTCGGACCGCAGAAGGATGTCGCGGTGCAGTTCGGTCTTGCCCGGACAGTCGCCGCCAATCGCATTTATATGGATCCCGGCACCTACCATATTGTCCGTCAGGATCGTCGCATATTGCTTGTCGGCTGTGCAGGTGGTGATGATTTGTGCGCCCGCGATGGCGTCCTGTGCGGTTGAGCAAATGACTGCCTCCAGACCGGTATCCGCAAGGTTCCGGGCCGCTTTTGCGCTCGCTTCTGGATCGATATCATAAAGCTGGACGCGCGTAATCCCCAGCACAGCGTGAAAGGCGAGCGCCTGAAATTCACATTGCGCGCCATTTCCGATAATCGCCATTGTTGTGGCACCTTCGGGCGCGAGATATTTTGCAGCCACGACGGAGGTCGCAGCGGTGCGCAGCGCGGTCAGAATGGTCATTTCTGACAACAGACATGGATATCCGGTCGCGACATCTGCCAGCATGCCAAAGGCTGTCACCGTCTGATAGCCGCGCGCCATATTAGCCGGGTGGCCGTTGACATATTTGAAACCGTAGACCTCTCCGTCACTGGTTGGCATCAGCTCGATTACGCCCTCGGCAGAGTGGGCGGCGACGCGCGGGGTTTTGTCAAAACTTTCCCAGCGTCTGAAATCCTGTTCTATATATTCGGCAATGCCCGCGATGATCTCGGCCACGCCGATCTGGTTCACGATGGCCATCATATGCTCCACGCTGATAAATGGCACCATGGCGAGTCTGGAGGGCTTTGGAGCGGTCATTGGTAGTCTCCTTGTCATGCCGCGCGGGTTTTGCGGTCGAGCACTTTGCGTCCCATTAGGCTGGCGCAAAGATCGACCATCAGGTTCGCAGTCCGTCCGCGTTCGTCTAGGAACGGGTTGAGCTCCACGAGATCGAGAGAGGTTACAAGCTGGCTGTCGCAGAGCATCTCCATCACCAGATGCGCCTCGCGGAAGGTCGCGCCACCGGGAACGGTCGTGCCGACGGCGGGCGCGATCACGGGGTCGAGGAAGTCAACGTCAAGACTGACATGAAGCCGGCCACGAGCGGCGCTGACCCGGGAGAGGAACCGGCGCAGAGGGGCCGCGATGCCATGCTCATCAATGGCGCGCATATCGTGGACATCAATGCTCAACTGCTCCAACGCGGTTTGCTCTGCGGGATCGACGGACCGGATGCCGAGCATACACAGATTGGCGGGGTCAATTTCGGCGCCGAGCTCAGGGTAGTGCCCCTCAAACCCCGGCATGCCGGAGAAATAGGCCACAGGCGTGCCATGCAGATTGCCGCTACTGGTGGTGTCCAGTGTGTGAATATCGGGATGGGCATCGAGCCACAGGACAAATTGCGTCTGGCCGAGTTCTGCTGCGTGCCGAGCCGCCCCGGGGACGGAACCGATGGACAGGCTGTGATCGCCGCCCAGAAAGATCGGCATGTCATAGCTTCGGGCGGCCTCAAAAGCCGCGCTGGCGATGGCCTGAGACCATGCGTGGATCTCGCCCAGATCATGGATGGCGGTATTGTCGTGCTGCAGGGCGCGGGTCTTCTCAGGTGTGACATTGCCCAGATCCGTGACCTGGTGACCCAGATCCATCAACTGGGCCGCAATGCCGGCTGTCCGGTAAGCGTCCGGCCCCATAAGGCAGCCGGGCTGGCTTGCCCCGGCCTGGGTTCCGATCCCGAGGATCGCGCAGCTTTTGAGATTGGAGGCTCTGGTCATGGGGCAAGCATAGAGCGGTTTAGCTTGCAGATATGCTGTTAAACTGATCAAAAACACAAAATATTATTGCAATTTGTTAAGTCAGACTTTCAAATCGCTCTATGCTTGATGAAACAGATCGCCGACTGCTGGCCTATCTCAAACAGGATGCGCGCGCTGCGGTCACCACGATTGCTTCGGATCTGGGCCTGTCGCGGGTCACGGTACAGTCGCGCATGGCGCGGCTGGTCGCATCCGGGGTAATCAGCCGGTTCACCGTGGATATCACGGGAGAGGGGATGCACGACGTCGTCCGGGCGGTAATGCTGATTGAGGTGGCAGGGAATATGTCGGGTTCTGTCATTCGGCGCCTGCGGCATCGCACGGATATCATAGAGCTGCATACCACGAATGGCGCGTGGGATCTGGTCGCCCGAATCGAAGCGGCAAGCCTTGCCGAGTTCGACACATCCTTGCGCGAAATCCGGGAGATACAGGGCATCTCCAATAGCGAAACCTGTCTTCTGTTGAACTCTGCGCAGCCATGACGCCGTTAAAGATTAAGTGTGCATTCACCTGTCGCGTGTAGCCATTGCGGCGAAACAATTGCGGATTGCCACGATGAGCGAAGCTCCGATCATTATCAAGCGCAAGAAGGTGAGCGGCGATGGCGGGCACCATGGCGGGGCCTGGAAAGTGGCCTATGCTGATTTCGTGACCGCGATGATGGCGTTTTTCATGCTGATGTGGTTGCTCAATGCGACGACCGAGACGCAGCGCAAGGGTCTGGCCGACTACTTCAGCCCGACCATCGCCGTGGCGCGCATATCGGGCGGCGGCGACGGTGCTTTTGGCGGCGATACCATGGCCTCGGAAAACGTGCTGACCAAGATGGGGACGGGGGGGATCACCCCCGGAGAGCCGGGCTCCGGCGCGGTCGAGACACAGGCGGCAGAGGCGGCGCAATCCGTCGAAGATGAGAAACTTGCGGAAGTTCAGGAAGGGCTGGTCGGACGCGGCGGGGAGAGCCTGATCGCAGAGATGGCCTTGGAGCATATCCTGACCAAAGTGACCGATGAGGGTTTGGTCATCGAGATATTCGATCTGGAGGACGATCCGCTTTTTGAGCCCAACACCGCTCGGCCAAACCCTATCCTCAGGGAAATCATCGCCATTCTGGGCGATGTGTTCTCAATTGTGGAAAACGAGGTCTCGGTTGGCGCGCATAGCGCCGCTTTTCCGCTGGTGCAGCGCGAAAACCCCTCTTGGGGTCTGACCACGGATCGCGCGCAGGTCGTGCGCCAGATGCTTCAGGACACCCAACTGCCCGATACCAGGATTGCGCGGGTGATGGGGTTTGGTCAGCAGGAACCGATAGAGACCGATCCAATGGCTGTACGCAACAATCGGCTTGAAATCATCTTGCTGCGCGAAAACGGCTAAAGCGGCATGAGACAATCTCGATCCCGTAATGCTACCTGAAAATAATAGAATCCAACGCGTTAGGGGATGGACGGTCTTTCCGGTATTTCATCAAAAGCTATAGATTCAATTTGAC
>CAYGUB010000056.1:0-12791 GCA_964352845.1 uncultured Rhodobacterales bacterium
ATCTCAGGGCGAGCGCCTCTTCTTCGGCCTTGGCTGCGGCCAGTGCCGTCGCGGCGCCCTGCTCATCTTGAGTTTCTTCTGTGGAGGACTGCTGCTCAGGCGCATCGCTATCGGCTGCGGGCGTCTCCGTCCCGGGCTGATCGGTCTGGCTATCCGTTGCCTCATCCCCGGCGTTTTCCTCGACCTGCTGGCCCTGCCCGGGCGCTTCGCTCTGAGCGCTGTCGGTCTCTTGCGCCGAAACCTCCTCGGCTGTGGCCTCCTGCGACGCGGGTTCTTCAGCGGTGGGCTGTTCAGCCTCTGCCTCAGCCGCCGGTTGCTCGGCCTCCAGCTCTGCACCCGCCTCGGCTACGGGCTCAGGTGTCTCTTCCTCAGACGCCGCGTCGCTGGCGGTGGTGCCGGCAACAGCCGGCTGAGCATCATCCGGCAGAGGCGCAAAAAGCGACAGAAGGGCCAGGATGATCGCCCCAAAAACTGTCCCACTGATCAGACCAGATAGAAATCCCCGACCCATTTTCTTCTTCCTTTGACGTCTGTTTCGCCTCTTGGCCCGGCAATTTGCCCTGTCGCGCAGAACGGCAGGCCTTGACCGCGCGTTTGTGCTCGGGGCATCTATACAGCGACTGTCAAGGGCCCGAAAGCCCTTTCCAAATACGAAGGCGGGTCCATGCTTCTGTTGATCGATAACTATGACAGCTTCACCTATAACCTGGTCCATTATTTCGGCGAGCTTGGGGCGGATGTGAAGGTCGTGCGCAATGACGCGATGGACACCCAGCAGGCCATGGCACTGCGTCCCAGCGCCATTGTGCTCAGCCCCGGGCCCTGCGACCCGTCCCGCGCCGGTATTTGTCTGGCGATGGTCAGTGCGGCGGCCGAGGCGGATATCCCGCTATTTGGGGTCTGTCTGGGGATGCAGGCCATCGGCGAAGCCTTCGGCGGCAAGGTTGTCCAGCACAGCGATATTGTGCATGGCAAGATGGGAACGATCCGGCATTCCGGCAAAAGCGTGTTCGCAGGCCTGCCCTCACCCTTTGAAGCCACCCGCTATCATTCGTTGGTAGTGGAGCGCGATAGCCTGCCCGATGCGCTCGAGGTCACGGCGGAACTGGAGGACGGCACGATCATGGGGCTGCGGCATCGCGACAAACCTATCCATGGCGTGCAGTTCCACCCTGAAAGCATCGCGTCGGAACATGGCCACGCGATGCTCAAGACCTTCCTTGACGATATCAAGGACAGCGTCGGGGAGACTGTATGAGCGATATTCTGAAGCCGCTGATCGGCCTTGCAGCGGAGCGCGCCCTGACGCGTGAGGAAGCCGAGCGCGCATTTGAGGTGCTGTTTGCGGGCGATGCCACGCCCAGCCAGATCGGCGGGCTGCTGATGGCCCTGCGCACCCGCGGCGAGACCGTCGGCGAATATGCCGCCGCTGCGGCTGTCATGCGCTCCAGATGCAAGCCGGTATCCGCGCCTGACGGGGCGATGGATATTGTTGGGACGGGCGGCGACGGGAAAGGCACGCTCAATATCTCGACCGCAACGGCTTTTGTCGTGGCCGGTGCTGGGGTTGTCGTCGAGAACCATGGCTACCGCATTCTAAGCTCAAACTGGGGGGCTGCGGTTGCGTTGGGGGCGATGGGGATCAATGTGATGGTCGAGGCTGATATCGTCAGCCGGGCGATTTCGGAGATCGGCATCGGCTTCATGATGGCGCCGATGCATCACCCTGCGATTGCCCATGTCATGCCGACCCGCACTGAGCTTGGGACGCGCACGATCTTCAATATCCTGGGGCCCTTGACCAACCCCGCCGGTGTCACGCGGCAGCTGACCGGCGCCTTTTCGCCAGATCTCATCAGGCCCATGGCTGAAACGCTGCTGGCGCTTGGCTCGCAAAAGGCCTGGCTTGTACATGGCGGGGATGGCACGGATGAGCTGTCGATCTCTGCACCATCGAAAGTTGCCGCACTTGAGGGCGGCGTGGTGCGCGACATGGAAATCGCACCTGAGGATGCAGGGCTCGCCCCGCGCCCGTTTGACGAGATCATCGGCGGCACGCCGGAGCATAACGCGCAGGCGTTTCGCGCGCTGCTCGACGGGGCTGCGTCCGCGTACCGGGAGGCGGTTTTGCTCAATGCCGCTGCCGCGCTGGTTGTGGCCGACAAGGCCAGTGATCTGCCGACAGGCGTCGCGATGGCGCGAGAAAGCATCGATTCCGGGGCGGCCAAGGCAAAGGTTAACGCGCTCGCGGCGCTGACATCGGCACCGTGAGCCCGCTTGATCTGTCGCGACTGGGCGCATGGCGCGATCTGCCGTTTTTCACCAAGGGTCTGCCGGAAATTGAGGCCGCACTTGCCGCCGAGACCCGCCCGGTCCTGCCCCCGCGCGATCAGATCTTCGCCGCGCTGGAACTGACGCAGCCCGATGCCGTCAAAGTCGTCATTCTGGGCCAGGATCCCTATCACACAGCCGGTAAGGCCCATGGGCTGGCCTTCTCCATCCCGGACGGGTTTGGCGGCAGGCTCGACAGTCTTGGAAATATTTTCAAGGAGTTGAGCGATGATCTGGGTGTCGCGCGCGCCCGCACAGAGCTCACGGACTGGGCGCGGCAGGGCGTCTTGCTGCTCAACACCGCGCTGACCGTCCCTGAAGGCGCGGCCAAGGGGCATGCACGGATTGGCTGGGACGGGCTGATTGCACAGGTCCTCGCCCGGCTTGACAGCCAGCCGCGCGCCTGGCTGCTGTGGGGCAAGCCTGCCGAAAGGCGTGCAACGGCGCTGCGCAATCGCGATCACCTGCGCATTGCGACGGCTCATCCTTCTCCCCTGTCGGCCTATCGCGGTTTCTTTGGCTCACGCCCTTTCTCACGTGTTAACGAATGGTTAGAAGGGCAGGACAAGGCCCCAATTCGCTGGAGCGACGCGACATGAGCACACCCACGATCCTCGAGAAGATCAAGACCTACAAGCTGGAAGAAATCGCCGCCCGAAAGGCCGAGATCCCGCTTGAAGCAATGCAGCAGAAGGCCGATGCCGCCCCTGCCCCTCGCGGCTTTGCGGATGCGCTGCGCGATGCGGCGCGTGACGGCTACGGGCTGATCGCCGAGATCAAGAAGGCCAGCCCGTCAAAGGGCGTGATCCGGGATGATTTTGACGTCCCCGCCCTGGCTGCGGCCTATGCGCAGGGCGGTGCAACCTGCCTGTCCGTGCTGACCGACGGGCCCTCCTTTCAGGGGGCGGATGGGTTTCTGGAAGCCGCGCGGGAGGCTTGCGATCTGCCGGTGCTGCGCAAGGATTTCCTCTATGATCCCTATCAGGTCGTCGAGGCCCGCGCGCTTGGGGCCGATTGCATCCTGATCATAATGGCGTCCGTCAGCGACATGCAGGCCGAGGAGCTTGAGGAGACCGCGACCCGGCTGGGCATGGATGTGCTGGTCGAGGTCCATGACAGGTCGGAGCTGGAGCGCGCAGCCAAGCTGTCCTCGCCGCTTTTGGGGATCAATAACCGTGATCTCAATACGTTCGATGTGACACTGGATACAACGCGCAAGCTCGCACGGATGGTGCCGGAGGATAAGATGATTGTAGCCGAAAGCGGGTTGTCTGAGCCCGGCCATCTGGCCGATCTCGCCCGCTACGGCGCACGGTGTTTTCTGATCGGCGAGAGCCTGATGCGCCAGCAAGATGTCGCCGCAGCGACGCGACATATCCTGAGTGAGAAGCCTCCGACAGGGGGCATGTGATGGCAGAGCTCACCCATTTCGACGGCGAGGGCCGCGCGCATATGGTCGATGTCTCGCAAAAGGCCGTGACCGCTCGGGTTGCCGTGGCTGAAGGGGCCGTAAAGATGCAGCCCCAGACGCTGGCGCTGATCACCGAAGGGCGCGCGAAGAAGGGTGATGTTCTGGGTGTGGCCCGGCTTGCAGGCATCATGGGGGCCAAGAAGACCGCCGATCTGATCCCGCTATGCCATCCTTTGCCGATCAGCAAGGTTGCGGTCGATCTGACAGCCGATGCCGCTTTGCCGGGGATACGGATCAAGGCCACAGTCAAGACCACCGGCCAGACCGGGATCGAGATGGAGGCCCTTACAGCCGTCAGCATTGCGGCGCTGACGCTATACGATATGGTCAAGGCCGCCGAGAAGACGATGGAGATTTGCGACATCCGTCTTGTGCTCAAGGATGGCGGCAAATCGGGGCGTTTCGAGGCAGGCAGATGATCAGCGTTGCAGAGGCGCTGGACCGGCTGCTGAGCCTCGTGGAGCCCGGCCCCGTCGAGCAGGTCGGCCTGCGTCATGCGCGCGGTCGCGTGCTGGCCGAACCCATCGCCGCCCGTCGCGCGCAGCCGCCTTTTGCCGCCTCCTCAATGGATGGCTACGCCGTGGCGATCCGCGACGTCGCGCCCGGAGACAGGTTTCGCGTGATCGGCACGTCAGCGGCCGGTCACGGCTATGATGGCGCGCTCAGCCCCACCGAGGCCGTGCGGATTTTCACCGGCGCGCCTGTGCCGCAAAATGGCCTGCGCGTGATCATTCAGGAGGATGTGACCCGAGAGGGTGATATCATTACGCTGAACGAAAAGCTGGAAGGGAAGGATTTCATTCGCCCCCTTGGCGATGATTTTGCGCAAGGCGACCGGGTCCGCGCGCCCCGGGTGTTGATGCCGCAGGACCTCGCGCTTCTGGCCTCGATGAATTGCGCGGAGCTGCCGGTTTTCAAGCGCCCCAGCGTAGCGCTGATCGCCACCGGAGATGAGTTGGTGATGCCCGGTGAGACGCCGCGTCGCGATCAGATCATCGCCTCCAACACATTCGGGCTGGCGGCGATGCTGGAGCATGCCGGAGCCGAGCTGCGCGTCTTGCCTATTGCCAAAGACACCGTCTCCTCTTTGCAAACAGCCTTTGACCTGGCCGTAGGCGCGGATCTTGTCGTCACGATTGGTGGGGCGTCCGTGGGCGATCACGACATCGTCGCCAAAGCCGCCGAAGGGCTGGGGTTGCGCCGTGATTTCTACAAAGTGGCGATGCGCCCCGGCAAACCGCTGATGGCAGGCAGGATCGGTCCGGCGGCGATGATCGGTCTGCCGGGCAACCCCGTCTCGTCAATGGTCTGCGGTGAGATCTTTGTGATCCCGATGCTGCGCAAGATGCAAGGGCTGCCCGGGACGCCCCGCCAAACGCGCATGGCGGCGCTTGCGCAGCCCTTGGGGCCAAACGGCCCGCGCGAGCATTACATGCGCGCTGAATACGACCCGCAAAGCGGGTCGGTGCGTGCCTTCGCGCGGCAGGACAGCGCGCTGCTCTCCGTTTTGTCCGGCGCAAACGCTCTGATCAAACGCGCGCCCCATGATCCTGAAAGGGCCGAGGGTACGCCTGTCGAGATCATCGAATTGGCGCGGGACATATTTTGTTAAGGAAAGATTGAGAAGATCAAAATGCGAAACATTTGACACAAAACATGAACACGCGTAGAACATCTGCGAACAATATAGGTTTCTACCCTGAGGGAGCAGACACAAGATGTTGACAAAGAAGCAACTCGATTTGTTGAAATTCATCCATGAGCGGGTGCAGCGCGATGGCGTTCCGCCGTCATTTGACGAGATGAAGGATGCGCTTGACCTGCGGTCGAAATCGGGGATTCACCGGCTGATCACCGCGCTGGAAGAACGTGGGTTCATTCAGCGCATGGCTCACCGTGCGCGCGCACTCGAGGTTGTCAAACTGCCCGACTCAATGATGGATGGCGCATCGCCCGGGTTCCAGCCCAAGATCATAGATGGCGACAGGCCCGCCACGCCGCCCAAGGCCATGCCGGTCGAGGCCGTGCATGCAATGGAGCTGCCCGTGATGGGCCGGATTGCCGCCGGTACGCCGATCGAGGCAATCAGCGAAGTATCGCATCACGTGGCTGTTCCGGGTCAGATGCTCGCTGGAAACGGCCATCACTACGCACTGGAGGTCAAAGGCGATTCGATGATCGATGCGGGGATCAATGATGGTGATGTGGTGGTCATCCGCGAGCAGAGCAGTGCGGATAATGGCGACATCGTCGTGGCGCTGGTGGAAGGTCAGGAAGCAACGCTGAAGCGGTTCAGACGTCACGGGTCGTCGATTGCACTGGAGCCCGCGAATTCGGCCTATGAAACGCGGGTGCTGCCGGACAATATGGTCAAGGTTCAGGGGCGACTGGTCGGGCTGATCCGCTCTTACTGAGCGCCAAGCGATCAGCGTTTACTGCGTGAGCCAGAGCCGCGCGCCACGTGCCGCGCGGCTGGTCAGAACCATAGGACCGGTATCTGTAAGCGTGATCGAGAACGCACCGCTTCGGCGCAGCCGGTTTTTGCCGAATTCGCCACATTGCCCGGGCCCTTCATAGGCTGCGACAATGATCACTTTGTAGGCCCTGCAATAGGCGCGGACCTCTTCCGGCGTAAGTTTGTTGGAAGCATCGAAAATGATCGCACCCTCGCCGAGCTGCGCGAATTTACGGTCGTAATTGCCCCGCAATGCTGCGGTCTCCTGATCGGCTATGTCGCCGTCATTCTCCAGCCAACTGCGCGCGGTGAAACCGTCGCCCTTGGGTTTGTTTACCACACGCCCCTCGGGTGTCATGACACCAAAGAGCAGCCCGGTCTCGGCGACCAGAATATCGGGTCGCGGGGTTTGCGCCCAGATCACGCCCGCGATCATGATCGGTGCAAGCCCCGCCAGCCGCATATATGATTGCCACAGGCATAAAAACAGCGCGCCCAGAGTGATCAGCGGCAGCACTTGCCAGCCCGGCGCTTTGACCTTGGAGACGGCGCCATCCCAGGCAGTGACGGTCTCGGCCACGAAGATGATCCAGGCGAGCCCGGCGCGCATCACAGCAAAGCCTAGCCCCTCTAGCCCTATGAAAGACAGCAGCCCCGCAGCGACTGCGCCGGGCATGACGATTGTCCCCATCACCGGGACAGAGGCCAGATTGGCCAGCAACCCGTAATGCGAGATCTGGTTGAAATGTGCGGCCCCATAGGGCGCCGTCGCCAGCCCCGCGATGCCCGATGCCATAAGCAAAGACGTGAAGCCGCGCAGCCATTTCGGCACGCGCCGCTCGGAGCGGTGGGTGCGCAGATAGGCGAATGTCGCGACCAGCGCGGTGGTGGCGGCAAAGGACATCTGAAAGCCCGGCCCGATCAGAGCCTCGGGCGACCACAGCAAGATGACCAGCGCCGCAATCGCGACTGATCTGAGGCTGATCGCCCTCCGCTCCACGCAAATCGCCAGAAGCATGACGACCGCCATGATAAAGGCGCGTTGCGTGGCAATGCTGGCGCCCGAGATGCCCAGATAAAACAGCGCCGCGCCCAAAGCGACGATGGCGGCAAATCTCTTGGGATGACTGCGCATGGCAATCGGGGGCACGCAGGCCACGGCGATACGGATGAAGGCATAGACCCCTCCTGTCAGCAGCCCCATATGCAGACCAGAGATTGCCAGAAGATGCGCAAGATTGGACGCGCGCAAGGCTTCGAGCGCTACGGGATCAAGATCGGAGCGGTCGCCGGTGATAATCGCAGCCGCGAACGGGCCTTCACGCCCGCCCATCCGCTCTTTGATGGCGGTTGTCATCCGCGCGCGCAGATCGGCGATCCAAAGCCACAACCCGTCATCCGTCGGTGGCTCGAGCAGCAATGCCGGGACGCGGGTATATCCAAGCGCGCCCAGCCGGTCGAACCAGGCTTTGCGCTGGAAATCAAAGCCCCCGGGCTCGACGGGCCCGGCGGCGGGTGACAGATGACCGGTGATCATGACGACCTGCCCGGGATGGGGCTGCAGAAATGGCTGTTCGCCATGCAGTGAGACACGCACGTAAGCGGGGGTCCGGGATTGCGCGATCCCGTCCAGAACCACGCGGTCCAGTGTCAGCCGGGGCTTGTTGGATTGCGAGCGGTCGATTGCAACTATCCGGCCCTCGATGGCGCCATAAAACCGGAAATCGAGCGTCGGGGCGGCGACGATATGCGCCCGTGCGAGGGTCAGACAAAAGCCGGTGGCGATCAGTGTCAGCCCGATAGCTATGGGCGCGACTGCAGCCCCCGCCATCCAGCGCATGATCCAGACCAGCAGGACCGACAGGGCCAGGACGCCCAGATGCAGCAGACCCGGCTCGGCGCGCAGCGCGAAATAGGTGCCGATCCCGATGCCCACACAGACGGGCGACCATGCAAACAGGTGGCCCCGCTGACGGTTGATGACTTCCGTGACGCTCTCAAGGTTGAGCCGTCGCCAAACCTGCCCGCCAGCTGCCCTTGTTTCCATGAGACCTATTGCCTAAACACTGCCGCAAGCATCAGTTTTTGAGGTTTCGGTAAGGTTAAGGCGGCCATGTCCCAAAAAGAAATAGTCACCCGGTTCGCACCATCGCCGACCGGCTTCTTGCATATCGGAGGGGCCCGCACTGCCTTGTTCAACTGGCTCTATGCCCGGGGGCGGGGCGGCACGTTCCTACTGCGGATCGAGGATACCGACCGCGCGCGCTATAGCGAAGAGGCGGTTGCTGCAATCACCGAAGGGCTCAGCTGGCTGGGGCTTGACTGGGACGGGGAAGCCGGCAGCCAGCATGCCTCACTGGCCCGTCATGCAGAAATCGCGCGCGGCATGCTGGAGACAGGGGCGGCCTATAAGTGCTTTTCCACGCAAGAAGAAATCGCAACGTTTCGCGAAGCCGCACGGGCGGAGGGGAAATCGACCCTGTTCCGCTCTCCGTGGCGGGATCGGACCGACCACCCGGATGCGCCTTATGTGATCCGCCTGAAGGCGCCTCAGACCGGTGAGACGCGCATCGAGGATGCCGTTCAGGGTCCGGTGAAATGGGGCAATGACCAGCTTGATGACATGGTCCTTCTGCGCTCTGACGGGACGCCGGTCTATATGCTGGCTGTGGTGGTCGATGATCATGACAGCGGGGTCACGCATGTGATCCGGGGCGATGATCATCTGGCCAATGCAGCACGCCAGAGTTTGATCTATCAAGCGCTTGGCTGGGAGGTGCCGGTTTTTGCCCATATCCCGCTGATCCACGGCCCCGATGGCAAGAAGCTGTCAAAACGGCACGGCGCGCTGGGGATCGAGGAATACCGCGCCATGGGCTACACGCCTGCAGGTCTGCGCAATTATCTGGCCCGTCTGGGCTGGAGCCATGGCGATGATGAGGTGTTTACCACCGCGCAGGCGCTTGACTGGTTTGATCTCGGCGCGATTGGCAAGGCCCCTGCCCGGCTCGATTTCAAGAAACTTGAAAATATCAACGGTCAACAGATTGCGATGAGCGATGACGAGACATTGATGCGCGATATCGAGGCTTTTGTGCCCCATTCTGACGCGAAAACCCTCTCTGCATCGCAGAAAGATCGGCTGAAATCGGCGCTTCCCGCGGTAAAGACCGGGGCCCGGACTTTGGGCGCGTTGCTCGAAAAAGCTCATTTTGTTCTGGGGGATAGACCGTTTCAGCCCGACGCGAAGGCCGCCAAGGCGCTGAGTTCGGAATCCCGTGGTATGCTCAAGGAATTGACGCCGCAACTGCAAGATGCTAGCTGGAAGCGAGAACCGCTTGAGCGGATCGTTTCAGAATTTGCAGAAGACCGGGGCCTGGGATTTGGCAAGCTTGCAGGACCGCTTCGAGCCGCACTTTCCGGTCGCGCCGTCTCTCCCAGCGTCTTCGATATGATGCTCGTCATCGGTCAGGAGGAAACCCTTGCACGGCTGGCAGATCTGGACCGGTGAACGCACGGCTGAAGCCGAGGTGAGCACACCGCCTCACCCGGCATGACGCCGAAACATCTTGAGAGTTGCGACCGCGCAGATCTCAGTCTTTGAAAGGGAAATATATGTCCGAAAAAACCGCGACACTGAGCTTTGATGACAAGAAGATCGAGCTTCCAATCTATTCACCCACCGCGGGCCCGGATGTCATCGATATCTCGAAGCTCTATGCGCAGGCGGATGTGTTCACCTACGATCCCGGCTTCACCTCGACGGCGGCCTGCGACAGCACCATCACCTTCATCGATGGCGGCAAGGGGGAGCTTTTGCATCGCGGCTATCCCATCGACCAGCTTGCAGAAAAGTCGCATTATCTCGAGGTATGCTACCTGCTGCTTTATGGCGAGCTGCCCTCGGCACCCGAGCTGGAGGATTTCGAATATCGCGTGACCAATCACACGATGATCCACGAGCAGATGATGAATTTCTTCCGTGGATTTCGCCGTGACGCGCATCCAATGGCCGTTATGACCGGTGTGGTCGGCGCCATGTCGGCTTTCTATCACGACAGCACCGATATTTCCGATCCCTGGCAGCGCGAAGTAGCCTCTATCCGGCTGATTGCGAAGATGCCGACAATTGCCGCCATGGCCTATAAGTATGTGATCGGCCAGCCCTTTGTTTATCCCCGCAATGATCTGGATTACGCCTCCAACTTCCTGCGGATGTGTTTTTCGGTGCCCTGCGAGGATTACGTGGTCAATCCGATCCTGAGCCGGGCGATGGACCGGATCTTCACGCTGCATGCCGATCACGAACAGAATGCGTCCACATCGACGGTGCGGCTTGCCTCATCCTCGGGGGCCAATCCTTTCGCCTGTATCGCGGCGGGCATTGCCTGTCTGTGGGGGCCTGCGCATGGCGGGGCCAATCAGGCCTGTCTCGAAATGCTTCAGGAAATCGGCACCGTTGATCGCATCCCCGAATATATCGCCCGCGCCAAGGACAAGGACGATCCGTTCCGCCTGATGGGCTTTGGCCACCGGGTCTACAAGAATTTTGACCCGCGCGCGACCGTGATGAAGCAATCCGCCGATGAGGTTCTGGACCTGCTGGGCGTCGAGAACAACCCGATCCTGCAGGTCGCCAAAGAGCTTGAGAAACAGGCGCTGGCCGATCCCTATTTCGCCGAGAAGAAGCTGTTCCCGAATGTGGATTTCTATTCGGGCATCATCCTCAACGCGATGGGCTTCCCGGTCTCCATGTTCACACCGATCTTTGCCCTGTCCAGAACAGTCGGCTGGATTTCGCAATGGAAAGAGATGATTGCCGATCCGAAAATGAAGATCGGTCGCCCGCGTCAGCTTTATATGGGCGAGACCATGCGCGACTATGTCGATATCGAAAACCGCTAAGATCGCGGGCCGCTCGGACCGGGCGGCCCAATGATTGCGACAAAGCGCCTGCTGTTGCGGGGTGCGAAGCCCTCCGACGCGGCGGATCTCTTTGAGGTGTACGGCGATCCCGAGACGATGCGCTATTGGTCCCATGGGCCCGACACGCATCTCAGCCAGTCAGAGACCCGCGTGGGTCAGTTGATGGCGCAACCCGGGCCACCGCAATATCTGGTTTTCGAGAAAGCCGGCAAGGCAATCGGCGCAGGCGGGGTCTATGATGGCGAGGCGGAGATCGGCTACATCCTGCATCGCGCCTATTGGCGCCAGGGCCTGATGCGCGAGGCGTTGCAAGCGCTGATCCCCTATCTGTTTGATAACTTCGATCTGCCAAAGCTCGTCGCCGATGTGGAGCCCAATAACGTGGCCTCGATCAGGTTGCTCTGCTCACTGGGATTTGTCGAGACCTCGCGCGCCAGCAAGACAATCGAGATTGATGGGGTCTGGTATGACAGCATCTATCTGACGCTCTACCGCCCCTCGTAATTCGCGGCGCGTTTTTCAAGGAAGGCAAGAACGCCTTCGCGGAAATCATGGGTCTTGCCGCATTCGCCCTGCAATTTCGCCTCCAGCAGCAATTGCTGCTCCAGCCCATTCTCGAAACTGCCCCGGATCACCTTTTTGACACGGTTGTAAGCCTGCGTGGGCCCTTTGGCCAGATAGGCGGCCCGCTCGGTCCATTGCGCTTCAAACTGATCATCGGGCACCGATTCCCAGATCATGCCGCAGGCGCTGGCGTCATCCGCGCTCATCGGCTCGGCAAAAAGCGCGGCCCCCATGGCCTTGGCCATCCCGATCTGGCGCGGCAGGAAGTAGGAGCCCCCCGCGTCAGGGATCAGCCCGATCCGGGTGAAAGCCTGCAAGAACACCGCCGATTGCGCCGCGATCACCACATCAGCCGCAAGCGCGAGATTTGCGCCAGCGCCGGCTGCGGCGCCATTGACCGCAGAGATCGTGGGGATCTTGCAATTGTAGATCGCCATGAGCATCGGGACATATTCATCGCGCAAGGTCCGCTCCAGATCGGTAGAGGCAACCGTCGCGCGGTCGCCCAAGTCCTGCCCGGAGCAGAAAGCCCGCCCCATGCCGGTCATCACCAACACCCGGGCGTGGCTCTGCGCGTCTTTCACCGCATGCAGGATCTCGGCCCGCATCTGCGAATTCAGCGCATTCATTACATCGGGTCGTGCCAGTTGCAGCGTCGCGACATCGTCGCGCAGGCTCAGACGGATCGTTTCATATTGCATGGCCGGGCACCCCAAGATTGACTGCCCAAGCCATACGATACGCCACCGAAGGTGGAAAGGGGGACGCTGCGTCTTCTCAGCCGCCCCGCCGCGCGCGCCAGGCCTCCAGCGCGGGGTTGGTGGAGGGCTTGCCCGGCCGCTCGATCCGGCGGGGGCGGGTCGGCGTGGCCTCGACCTCACCGTCATGCGACTGTCGCGGCAAGCGGCGTGGCCTCACACGCAAATAATGCATCTCGCGCGCACCGAAATAAAAGCTGACAATTGCCCCCAGAAGCCACCATAGCGGGTCTGCCACGTAAGCCAGCCCCTGCATGCGCTCCGAAAAGGCCAGAGGATCCACCAA